>WFRQ01000411.1 GCA_015486425.1 Deltaproteobacteria bacterium
ACAGGCTCCAGCGTACGCGCATACGAAAGCCCTTCAAGGCGAGCAGGGAGAGCGATATCGTGCAGGAAATCGCCACGGCCATGAATCTCAAGGCAGAGGTGGATAATACTGAAGCAGAGCACCCCACAGTCTCTCCCCTTGGGGAAACCTATGCATCTTTCCTCATGCAGCGGGCAAGGCGTATTGGATTTGAGGTGGTGGTGAAAAACCACACCCTGTTTTTCCAGCGTCCCAGGTATCTGGATAATCCCGGTGCGGCCCTGACACTGGAATGGGGCAGGAATCTCATAAGTTTCACTCCAAGGCTTTCCACATACAATGCTGTCACCACAGTTACTGCGAGAGGGCCTCAGACTTCACAGGGACGCGGGAAAGAACCCCTGGTGGGTACGGCCAGGGCAGGTGATGTGCGAACCAGGATGGGCTCGGAGACAGGGCAGGAAATATGCCACCGGCAATTTGGAGAACACCACGTACTCATAGAGGACCACAACATTGCCAGCGCAGGGGAGGCCAGGGAGATGTCCCTTGGTCACCTTGAACAGGAGGCAATGAACTATATTACCGGCAGAGGAGCATGCGCGGGCAACCCGAACCTCAGGGCCCGCATGGTTATAGAGCTTAAGGGGCTGGGAAAACGCTTCAGCGGCAGGTATTACGTAACATCGGCCACGCATACCATAAGTTCCAGCGGATACCGCACTAATTTCGAGGTGAAGAGGAATGCCCGATGAGTCTTGTTGAACTCTTGAGCGCAGAGAGCGCACGCGCACGGCAGCGGAACAGAATTTTCGGCGTAGTGGTGGGAATTGTACGTGACATCAAAGACCCTGACGGGCTGGGCAGGGTAAAGGTGGACTTCCCGTGGCTGTCCGAAGAGGCAGATGCCGTGAGCATATCATCGGATGAAGACAGGGCCCACAGTTACTGGGCACGGATTGCCACCCTGATGGCTGGCAGGGGCCGGGGCACCTTTTTCATACCGGAGGTGGGAGATGAGGTGCTGGTGGCGTTTGAGCACGGTGATCCCGACAGGCCGTTTATAATCGGCATGCTATGGAACTCGGAAGACACGCCGCCTGAAAGTATGGACAGCGACGGAAACAATCACATTCGTTCCATTCACTCCCGCAGCGGGCATGCCATTACAATGGATGACAATGCTGACGACCAGGAGGCAAAGCTTACGTTCAAGAGCCAGGGCGGACACCAGATCGTACTGGACGATGCGGACGGCCAGGGGAAAATAGAGATTAAAACCAGCGCCGGCCATGAGATCACAATGGACGATACCAATGGCACAGTGACTCTTGCCGACAAGGCAGGCAACAAGCTGGTGCTGGATGCCAATGCCAATTCACTTACAGTACAGACCAGCGGCAACCAGGATCAGAGCGTGGGAGGAAACCTGACCATTAATGTTACAGGTACAGCTACCATCTCTGCTCCATCGGGTGTAACTATTGACAGCACAAGCATCAAGCTTGGATCATCAGCAGCCCTGACCCTTGTAAACGATACGTTTCTCGACATATTCAACACACATTTTCATATTGGCAACATGGGCGCTCCCACGTCACCTCCGACCATACCGGCAATCAAGAACGTGCAGAGCACAATCTTTACAAAGGGGGCATGATTATGGCCAAGGAATTTCTCGGAGCAGGCTGGAAATTCCCGGTTCAGTTGGATGACCAGCATGAGATTGCCATGTCCCGGCACGAAGAGGACGTGCAGGAGGCAATATGGATTATTCTTGGCACGGCCCCTGGAGAGCGTGTGATGCTCCCTGAATTCGGCTGCGGGATCCATGATTATGTATTTGCTCCGAACAACACCCGCACTGCCGGCCTGATAGGTTACCATGTAGAGCAGGCTTTGAACCTGTGGGAACCCAGAATAGACCTGATAGAAGTCAATGTTCAGCCTGATACCGCCAATCAGTCTCTTATGCTCATAAATATTGAATACAGGGTGCGCACAACGGACAGCAGGTTCAACATGGTTTACCCCTTTTATCTCGAGAGAGGGGAAACAGGATGAAAGCCCCGCTGATAGACAGACGGAATTCTGAACAGATAGTCCGTCAGGTTGAAAACTCCCTGGCTGACCTTGGCTGGCATGGAAAGGAAGGAGATGCGGGCTGGGCAATGGTCCGACTCTTTGCTCGCCTTTCTGAACTGGTGATAAACCGTCTGAACCAGGTGCCGGAAAAACATTTCCTTGCCTTCCTGAACGAGGCAGGTGTGAGGATGCTTCCGCCAAGGCCGGCCAGTGTGGAACTTACCTTTGCACCTGCAAAGGATGCCCCCTCTTACATACTCATTCCTGCAGGTACCCAGGCAGCCACAATCCAGACGGAAACCAGGCCTGAAGTCATCTTTGAAACCGATAGGGACATCACGGTGGTTCCAAACAGGCTTGTACAGTGCATTACCTTTGACGAGCTACATTACAGTAACCGTACGGATAATGCCAACGGAATCAAATCTGGATCATTCAGCGTATTTACCGGAGAGGACCAGCGGGCACGTAGCCTGTACCTCGGCGATGATACTCTTTTCTCCTTTTCTGACGATATAAGCAGGCAGGCTGCCAGTATAAGCCTGCATTTCAGATTCAGCACCCCTGGTGATCCTGAACATGATGGCTGGGAGTTAAGCTGGTTTTACTGGAACGGCACTGAATGGACCAGCATGACAAACGCCGGGGCAGCGGTCAAGGATGAAACGTTGGATTTCAGCAGAGACGGGATAGTAACTATCACCAACATTCCTGAAATTTCTTCCTGCGACGTGGGGGGGAAAGAGTCGTTTTGGATTGCCTGCAGGCTCACTGGAGGCAGCCTGCGCCAGAGACTTCCCGAAATTTCGGCTGTCAGCGGAACCTGCACTGTCAAACTTTCAGAAGCATATCCTGTGGAGATAGATGCCACATTGAGCGCCATCCATGCAGGCACTGCCATTGTCCCCGTTGATCCATCAGGTGAATTCTTTCCCCTGGGGCAGCGTCCTTCAACACTGGATGCCCTGTATGTACGATGTGACAAGGCATTTAACAAATCAGGGGCAAGAATCACCATCGGTATAGACCTTAAGGGCCTGGGCGAAGATGTTTCCAGCAGCGAGCTGGATAAACTTGTCATTAAATGGGAGTATTCAAGCAGCAACGGCTGGGCATTACTGGGAACAAGTACTAAATCGTCTACTACCTCAGATACCGGGACCGAATTCCAAGACACGACCATGGCTTTTACCCGGACCACGCCCACAGGGGAGATCAACTTTAAATCTCCTCAGGATTTTGCCAGAATCACTGTAGACGGCCAGGAGGGTTACTGGGTTCGAGCCAGGGTGGATAGTGGTAGTTATGACGTTCCAGGCGGTATGCATCTGGTTACAGGAAGCACCAATACGTGTACATGGGTTGAGCCAGAGACCTATCCACCGCTTATCAAAAAACTCATAGTGAATATAACAGACTACACGTCAGCAGGAGAATCTCATTCCATAGTTAATTGCAAAGGCGAGGTAGATGGACGAATCCTGGACTTTTCCTCAAAGCCGGGAGACGGGCTGCCCTTTTCCCCTTTCAGCGCAGCGGAAGAGGGACCCGCCATGTACCTTGGCTTTGATCAGGCATTTCCTGCAGGCAAATGGATTCAGATACTCTTTGATGTTCAGGAAAAATCAAACTCCATTGGCAAATGGAAGCCACGGATTTTGTGGGAGTACTGGAGTGGTAACAGGTGGCATTCTCTGCGGATTTCTGATGGTACCAGAGAGTTGACCCAGAGGGGTTATGTTGGTTTCTTTGCCCCTGAAGATGCCTTCTGCAGCACGGAATTTGGACATAATGCCTTCTGGATACGGGTTCGTCCTCATCTACGACCTGTGGCAGATGGAGGAGGTGACAGGCAGGTCAACGCGGAAGAGGGAACAGCGACTGTCAGCCTGAATGCGTCTTCGTCCCGATCCTTTGACAGCGAGGGCAGGATATCAAAGTACATGTGGAGGCAGGTGCTGTGCGCTGATGCCGGCAATGATCAGGAAATACACACAACTGAAGACAGGGTAACCATCACCCTGGACGCATCTGATTCAACCCCACAGGACCGCATAGCACGATATGTATGGCGCAATGTGAAAGAGGAAGATCAAAGAGAGCCGATAGAGACCACAGCGGCTTTCACTCCATACCTCAAGGTAATCCGGATCAATACAGTTCCTGCCCTGAATGCCATTACCATCAGAGACGAGATACTGGGTTCAAGCAACGGCAAGGCGGATCAGGTCTTTCAGATCATCCATAAGCCTGTACTGCCTGACCTGCAGATTGCGGTTAGGGAGCCGGACAGACCATCTGACTACGACCTTGAAACGCTAAGAAAGGAGATGGGAAAGGCTGGCAGGTCTGCCAGCCCCTTAATTACAGTAAAAGATGCGGATTCAGAAACAGGTGTATGGGTACTGTGGCATCAGGTAACAGATTTTTACTCATCGGATGCCTCCAGCCGACACTTCAGCCTTGATCCCATAGAGGGGCGGATTGTTTTCGGAGATGGAAAGCGCGGCAAGATTCCTCCTGCCGGGCATGATAATATTATGGCTGTACGCTACCGCACTCACCATGGCGGAGACGGCAATGCGGAAGCGGGCACCATCTCTGTCCTGAGAAATCCAGCAGGAGACCTGGCGCAGATAAAAAGTGTTACCAATTATGAAAAGGCATCCGGCGGCTCTTATGCAGAGACTGTGGATGAGATCAAACAGCGTGGCCCCCAGACCCTGAAACACCGCCAGCGTGCGGTAACTGTGGAGGATTACGAGTGGCTTGCCAGGGAGGCCAGCGGAGAGGTAGGAAACGCACGCTGCCTGCCTGCACGCGACAGCAGAGGCCTGACCATGGCCGGATGGGTGACGGTTGTAATTACCCCTAAGAGCAAAGATGCCAGACCTGAACCAGGGCCTGCTCTGCTCAGATGCGTAGAAAAATATCTGAAAGATCGTTGTATTATCAACCTCAAGGATGTTGACCATATTTACGTCAAGGGCCCGGAATATCTTAAGGCCACAGTGCTGGCCAGGGTGGTTCCTGTTGAGCCTGAAAAATCAGATGAAGTGGAACTGAACGTACTGCAGCGTGTAGAGACATTCCTTCATCCCTTGAGGGGCGGGCCTGAGCGAAGAGGCTGGGAGCTTGGTCGTGACGTCTTTCTTTCCGAGGTCTTTGCTGAAATCGAGGCGGCATCAGGCGTGGATCATGTGGAGGAAATAAGGCTGCAGTGCTCGCAGCAGCAATATGCACTGCGTATAGCCAAAGAAGAGGGGAAGTACAGGAAAATACCGTATGAGATACCCGCAGGCAGCAAGGTAAGTACCTTTGATGAACGTATCATGCTGATTCTTGCCAGCCCGGTTTCAGTAAGGGACACATATCTGAAGGAAATTACCGTCTACGGTATTAAGGCAGGTGACAGGATCAAAATAGTATCAGATCAAAACCGAGTGCTGAAGGAAAACCTTACAGTAGGCCGTCTGGATAATGACCTGATCAGGTTTGAAGAGTCTTTTACCCTTTCCAATGACCTGGAGCTGCTTGCAGATGCCCTGATGACAGATGATCAGAGGATAAGACTCCCGTTCGCAGAGGGTGGAATGATCAAACAGGGAGACAGGATAACAGGCGTTCAGGTTCATTTATTTGAAGCGGGAGACAGGGTTAGCGTAGTGGCCGGTACACGCCGCGATACTGTGCTGGAATTTTTGCCTGTTGAACAGGTTACCACCTGCGAAGACCGTATCTATGTACCTGAAGGCCACCTGATTTACTCAGGCAGCCATGATATCAAAATGATTTTGGAGTGAAGTGATGCCTATTCCCCTGCCAAACCTGGATGATCGCAGCTATGCAGACCTGATGGAGGAGATGAAGGCATTGATTCCCAGGTACGCACCGGAATGGACAGACCACAATGAGTCTGATCCCGGAATCATGCTTGTGGAGCTCTTTGCCTGGCTTACTGAGGCCATGATCTACCGGCTGAACAGGGTTCCAGAGGCAAGTGAGGTTCGTTTTCTGGAACTGCTCGGGGCTGATTTTCCCAAGGGCAATGCCATCGCTGGCACGGATGATTTGCGCGATATCAGGGCGCACACTGTTACAGAGCTGAAAAGACGCTGGCGTGCCATCACAGAGAAGGATTTTGAAAATCTGGTAATTGCCAACAGGGACCTGAAAATAGCCAGGGCAAAATGCCTTTCAGATGTTGACCTGACAGCCCCTGATCCAGACACTCTACGCCCCGGGCATGTCACAGTAGTTGTTGTACCATCTACTGACGGGGCAGACCTGAAGGACGTGACCGCATTCCTTGATGAGCGCAGGCTTATAACCTGCTGCCATCATGTTGTCCAGGCGGATTATATTGACGCGGCCATCAGAACCAGGCTGGTGGGGAAATCCAGTGTCTCATCAAAAGCTCTGCAGGCAAAAATAATGACAAGACTGGAGGAATTTTTCGATCCTGTTACCGGCGGACCGGACAGAGATGCTAAATCAGGCTGGCCGTTTGGGCGTGACGTTTATGTATCCGAGGTATTCCAGGTAATTGAAGAGACCGAAGGCGTTGAACATGTGGAATCTCTCGGCCTGCTAACAGTAGATGCCCAGGGCAGATGGATTGAAGCAGGTGACAGGATTCCCATCAGACAGAACAGCCTTGTTGCTTTTGCTACTCAACAGACCGAGATTGCAATCCGGGACACCCTCTGATACCTGGCTCAATTCAGGTGGTATCATTTTTGGAATATGAGGAATACCTGACCATGTCTGAACAAAAAAAGAGCGAGTATCTCCAGTACCTGCCTGCAGTTTTTCAGGAAGACCCTTTCCTGGGCAGGTTCCTTGTGCCTTTTGAAGAGGTGCTTAACGGATTTGGTGACCTGCTTTCAGACATTGATCACTACTTCGCTCCAGCCCTGACGGAACCTGACTTTCTGCCATGGCTGGCCCAGTGGCTTGCCATGAGCCTGGATGAGGAGTGGGAGGAAGAGAAGAGACGTCTCCTTATAGCAGAGGCAGTGGAGCTTTACCGCAGACGCGGAACTGTAAAGGGCCTTGAACGCTACCTGGAAATCTACGCAGGCCTGGTGCCTGAAATCAGGGAATGCAGATGGCCAGGCGGCATGCAGATTGGTGTGGCTTCACGCATCGGCTGTTTCCAGGATAGTGAGGGTCCCATTGCTGACAGTGTGTCCCCGGCCACTATCAACAGTATCAGTAGAACGCAGCCTATTGTCTCTTATGACTACTATGTTGTGGATGTGGACTTTGAACGTGCTGATAAAAATCGTCAGTTTTATTACCGCACCGGC
>WFRQ01000412.1 GCA_015486425.1 Deltaproteobacteria bacterium
TGAGCCCTGTTCAGAAACTGTTATCTCGTCCGGGAGGACACGTTGCGGTTTGATGCCAGTTGAACCTGGCCCGCTCGTCTGAAATAATTTCTCATTGCCATGCGGGCATAGCGCGCTGCCCTTACGTCCAGTCTGGGTTTGGCATGGCCCACAAGCACAGCCACGGTAATTTTGCGGCCTGTTTTCCTGTCCTGCGCAAAGCCGCAGAACCAGTCGTATCGGACTGTATGGTCGCTGTTGTCGATTGTGCCGGTCTTTCCGCCTATATCGAGTTTTGAAAGTATGTGGTCTCTGCGCCACCCTCTGAAAGCCTTTCTTGCAGTTCCGTGGCTCACAGTGGCTTCCAACAGTTTTCTTAGCCTTGCCGCAGCGCCTGGAGATATGGCCTGACTCAGTGGTTCAGGGTGGTTCTGATAGATGGTCCTGCCGTCAATGTCTTCTATTGAGTCAACAAGTGCTGGTGTCATCAGCGTGCCGCTGTTTACTGCTGCAGATGCCATCAGGGCGCCGTGAAGCGGAGTTATAAGGGTTTCCCTGTTGAATCCGCAGGCTATTTCTGCAATATGATAACTGTCGTCCGAGATGCTGAACCGGCTTTCTGCTACAGGCATGTCAAACTGTATCTTCCTGTCAAAGCCAAACGCATAGGCGTATTTTTCAAGAGTGTTTTTCCCAAGGCTGAATATGCCTATTTTTCCGAATACAGGGTTTATGGACTGAGCAAATGAATCCCTGAGAGTAATGGTGGTGGTGTAGCGGTTCCTTGTATCCTTGAGCTGGGATTTGTAAAGGGTATGTTTCCTGCCGTTGAAATGCAGGGGAGTGTCAGGAGAGAAGTCCCGTGACTCAATGGCAGCAGCCGCGGTGACCATCTTGAAAATGCTTGCCGCCGGGAAACACGTTGCGACACAGGGGTTGGAATCTGTCCGGTCACGGTCGTAGCCTGACATGGATATTATTCGGCCGGTTTCCGGCTCCATGACCACAACGGCAACCTGTCTCGCAGTGGATTTTGAAATTTCCTTCAGTATTGATTCCTGAAGTTCAGGGTCCAGGGTAGTTTCAACAGTCAGGGGCTGATCTTTGTATTCGATGGTTATTTCAGGTTCATGCGCAGTTAAAATGACGGAAGAGTCAATAATTTTACGCACATCATCTCTGGTGAGATGGAGTTCCGTGTCGTACCTGATATCAGAGGAAGGAGAATGCAGCGCATGAAGTATATTCCTGCGCGTAGAGTTATCTTCCTGTAACATGCTGTTATTGCTTGATTTAAAGCACGATGCACAGGCAAAGACAATGACTGTGGCAGTCAACGCAAGGAGTATCTTAAGAAGGTGCTCTGCAGTCAATATACTTCTCCTTTATTCGGCCCCGGCAGTTTCCTTACGATAATCAGCAGATTTTATGCCATACTTTCTGAGTATCCTCTGAAGAGCCTGTCTTTCAAGTCCTACAAGCCCTGCGGCTGCGGTGACATTGCCTCCTGTTTTTTCAAGTGCCCTGGCCAGATATCTCCGGGTGAAAAGTGAGAGGACCTCTGATTTGGCATCTTTGTATGGAAGATTTTCAAAACAGGGCAGGCCCGAAGGCTGAGCCGCAGTTTGGCTTCCCTCCTGTGACGGAATATCAGCCGAACATATTTCGTCTGATTCAGAGAGGAGCACAGCCCTTTTTATGGTGTTTTCAAGCTGCCGTACGTTTCCCGGCCACGTTTGTGATATAAGGCACTTTATGGCATCATGAGAAAAATACATGCCCTGCTTGCCATATTTGGTGGAATATTTTTTCAGAAAGTAATTTGCAATCATGGGGATGTCTTCAGGAATATCCCGCAGTGACGGCATGGTGACGCTTACTACATTAAGCCTGTAGAAAAGGTCTTCCCTGAACTGTCCCTCTTTTATTTTTTTTTCCAGGTCCTGGTTGGTGGAGGCAATTACCCGTACGTCCACATTTAAATTGGTTGTTGAGCCAAGCGGGCGTATCTCCTTTTCCTGAAGTACTCTCAGTAGTTTGGTCTGTATGGAAACAGGGATGTCCCCGATTTCGTCAAGGAGGATGGTAGAGCCTCTTGCAGCGAGAAAGAGCCCTTTTTTTGCTGATGTTGCCCCGGTAAAGGCCCCGCGGCTGTAGCCGAAAAGTTCGCTTTCAAGTATGTGTTCAGGCAGGGCAGGGCAGTTGACTGTTATCATCTGTTTTGATGCCCTGCTGCTCATGGCGTGCAGAGCTCTTGCGGCAAGTTCCTTTCCTGTACCGCTTTCCCCCCTGATAAGTATGGTTACATCTGTGTCTGCGATCCTTGCGAACAGGTCCAGGACTTTTCGTATCTTGGGAGAGGAACCCACAAGGCCGTAGGATATGGAATCCTCATGCAGGCGTTTCTGGAGCCTGGTGTTTTCCTTTCGCAGATTGGAATGCTCAAGGCACATATTGACAATGTGCACCAGTCTTTCGTTGTCAAAGGGTTTCTGGAAGTAGTCATAAGCCCCGTTTTTCAGCGCTTCAACTGCGGATTCAATGGTGCCATAGCCTGTAATGACGATTACGCCTATGTTGTCGTCAATAAGTTTCAGGCGCCGGAGCAGCTCAATGCCGTCGATGTCAGGCATCTTGACATCAGTGACCACCACGTCAGGCGCCCTTTCCCCTGCCATTGCAAGTGCCTGGGAACCGGAAGTGGCGCCCTGTACATCGGCGTCAATGTTGCGGCTGATGATCTTCATCAGGACATTTACCATGTCCTCATTATCATCAACTACCATTATAAGGGGTTTTGAATCAGCCAAAACGGTTATCTGCCCTGTCCATGGATTGAGCGCTCAAATTAGGTGTCAATTGTCTATCCAGTAATTTGGGGATTCCTTGGTGATATTCACGTCATGCACGTGGCTCTCCCTGAGGCCTGCCGTTGATATTTTGACAAATCTGGCGTTCTGCCTCAACTCCTCTATGGTGCGGCATCCAAGGTAACCCATGCCTGAGCGCAGGCCGCCTACAAGCTGGAATATGGTGGCTGAAAGCGGCCCCCTGTACGAGACTCTTCCCTCAA
>WFRQ01000413.1 GCA_015486425.1 Deltaproteobacteria bacterium
CTTGCCCCGGTTATATCCCCTGTTGTCACGAGATTTACGCACATTGTGCTCCCCGAAGGCCTTGCCGCCGCGTTTTTTATTACCGGCATGTTGTCTCTGTTATTGATGCTGCTTATATGGTTCAAGGGATTACCAGGGTGCAATCCACGAGGGAAGGAGATGGTGGATTATAACCGCTCATTTGCTGCTGTGCTTGTTTCCACGCTTGTGCTGACCTTCGGGTTCTACTGCTGTCAGCAGAATATCCTGGAAAAATATCGTGCCTACCGTCCTTTTCTTGTTCAGGCCAGACAGGTCATGGGCAGTGTCCAGTCATCCCAGGTGGCCCTCAACAAGAACATGGCTCCGGTGGTCTTTTATCTCGGGTTTGAGAGGCCGGTTAAGGTTCTTGAATCTGCTGAATCAGTAAAAGAATTTTTAAGGGCCAGGCACACAAGGTATCTGATAATTCAGAGGCGTGCGCTTAAAAAGTCGTTTTCCATACTGCCGGATGAGATGAAGAAACATCCGGACATGGCATCAAGTCTGTATCCCGGCCAGCGCAGGAAGAAGATGCAGCTTCTCATGTGGCGGCTTGAAGGACCGGTGGGGCTTTAAGTAGGGAGCAATTTTATCTGAAAATTGCTGAAAGCTGAAAGCTCAAAGCTCAAAGCTCAAAGCTGAAAGCTCAAGGCTCAAAGTAAAGGAAGCCATGTTTGCTTTCAGCTTCCGACTTTGAGCTTTGAGCTAACTTTCATGTCAGGGGGTGACAAGCCCCATGTCATGAAAGTTTAGCTATGCAATATTGCTCAACCGTGTAATGAGGCGAAAGCGGAAAGTAAAATGGCAAAGAAAAAACGCAAGAAACGTAAAAAGAGAAGCAGAAAGGTTTCTACTCTATCAAGTGCAGCTTTGGAAAAAAGGCTGGAGCAGGCGCTCTCCCTGGAAAAGTATCAGCCTGCAATAGCGGCAGGCAGGGAACTTCTTGGCCGTGATCTTGAAGATGAGGCGGCTGACCGGGTGCGTGATATGCTGCGTCAGGCTTACACAGGCCGTATCCTTGCACTTGCCGAAAAAAATATGCTCAAGGAGGCCTTTGCGCTTATTGAGACAGCGATATTAAGGTGCGGCAGGGAGGGCATGACAAGGTTGTACCTGATGTTGTCAATAAGGGCTGGTAAATGGCAGCAGGCAGTGGAGATGTGGTCACAGCATGGGGACGAGCTTGACAAGGCCCAAAGGGCCAGGGTGGAGTCTCTTTTCGCCTCGCTTCTTCTTGCAGGTCCGGAAGATGTAAGAGAGGCAATTTCCAACGCCCTGCCTGATAATTCCCAGGTTAAGGCGCACCTCGATGCAGCGGAAAAGGCGCTTGACGCATTTTCAGAAGGTCAACATGATGAAGCGCGTAAGGCCCTGAGGGATATACCTTTTCGTTCTCCGTATCGTGATTTCCGCTCGCTGCTTTCAGGGTGCATTATGCTCACTGAAGAAAATAAGGCAGGTGCAGAGAAATTTTTTCATGCAATCAGTCCGGATTCAGCCTGGGGCCGGACAGCATCAGCTCTGCTCAGGCTAAGAGATAATGCTGATCAGCTTGTGGAGTATATTGCAGGCACAGGGGCCGAGGAAGATGCGTTGCTGTCTGTATTTCTGGGTCTGAAACCATCTGATTTGAAGTTTATCAGGGACGTAAGCAAGGCGGCTCACAATGGTTCTGCCCTTCTCGATGTCGTTACACGTCATGGAAAAGATCTGCCCCAGGATATGCGAAGCGCATTGATACGCAGGCTTCTGCCTTATGCAGGGATCAGGATGCCTGATTACAGGGAGTTTCGGAAGCTGAATGATGCTGAAAAAAATAGAATCACGGCTCTCAACCTGGAACTTGTGCACGAAGTCGAGGGAGCTGTGGAATTTTGGGATGACTATATCAGTGCGCTTCCTCGTGATACATATGATAATAAATTAATAAAGGCCCTTGTATTCAGGCGCAAGGCCGAACTTATGCAAAAGGATGGCTATGCGTTTGACAGACAGGACGTGCTCGATTGTCTGAAAAACAGTCTTGAGTTTGATCCGGAAGATCCGGATGCATTTTTGAAGGCCATAGAGTTGTCAAGGTTTTTCAGTGAGAAACAGGCATATTCCCTTATCAATGATGCCCTGAAACAGTTTCCTGAAAATACGCGCATACTCACCGAGGCCATGAAGGCGGCATCGAAACGCAATGCACATAAGAAGGCAGGGCGCATTGCAGGGAAAATACTTGAAATTGACCCAATCAATACCGGAGCAAAAGAATTTCTGTTGAAATCTCATCTTTCCCATGCAGCCAAACTCCTGAAGCAGGGAAAAACCCATCTTGTGGAAGCAGAGTACAAGGCTGCTGAAGATATAGATATCCGTACACCCATTCTGCGTGGCAGGGCATTCATCTGTCACGGGCTTTTCCTTTATATTCAGGGCAAGGTAAAAAAGGCCGGAGAGCTTGTTGAGAAAGGGTGCAGGACAAACGGTCATCCCGTAATACCGCGGGTCATTACGGTATTTGAGGCCTGGAACCTGAACGTATCGTCAAAGCTTCGGAAAAAATTCGAAAGTCAGCTTCGCAAAGCGGCTGGTACACAGCCTGTAAAGGAAGATGTGCTTGAGCTTGCCAGGTGGTTTACCAACATGGAAGGCGGCGAAAAGCAGGAGCTTGTGAAGGTTATTCCTCTGCTGAAGAAATATTTTTCACAGGCAGGCAAGCTTGACTGGACACGGCAGGAGGGGTTGATGCTCTGCAAGGGTTATTACAGGGCAGCCCTTCTTGTACAGCTTGAAAAGGTAGCAGCCAGGCTCCATAAGGAGTTTCCTTCGGAGAAGGAGTTTGAGGCATATGTTCTTCTAAGCAGGACGCGGCATGGCAGACGCATGAAGAATAGTGATTTGAACAGAATGCTCGATCTTTCTGACGAACTGTATAATGAGAACAAACTGGAGCTGGCCGAAGAACTTGAAGATGCTTTTGATATGTTAGACGGTACAACAATCCCTCCATGGTTTACGGATATCATGCACAAATTTTTAAATGCGGCTGACATGGAGGATGATTCAGATTTTTTTGATTTTCCCGATGATTTCCCTGAAGGGCCGTCAGATGAGGAACCTGTAGAAAGCAGTGGCAGGAGACAGCCTGACGGGCCTGATAAAGGGAAAAAGAAAGCGGGAGGCAAAAGAAAGAAAGTTGATAAACGACAGCGGAGTATATTTGATTTGCTATGAAAACACCGTTTGAGATACTTGACGTGCCGGTAGAGGCAGATGATGAGGAGATTAAGAGCGCATATCTTCAGGCAGTTAAGCGCTGGCCTCCTGAAAAATATCCTGAACAGTTTCAGCGGGTGAGAAGGGCATATGAAAAGATTGCCACACACAGGGACAGGCATGCGTTCATGTTGTTTGATATATCCCTTCCGGAACCAGCGGATCTGCTTGAATCCATGATGGAGTTAAGGGGGGATGGCAGCAGGCCTCCAGTTGAAGGGAGACTGCGTGATATCGTTAAACAGAGCGCCATGGCTGCCGCGCGGGATTTTGAGATTTAAAACTGCATTCCCAATGAAAAAGGGCAGATACATGTGAATTTGGTAATTTCTAAATAAGTCAGTGCAAATTCTTATGTACCCTGTTGCAGAACGCTATTGATA
>WFRQ01000414.1 GCA_015486425.1 Deltaproteobacteria bacterium
AAAAGCAGAAAATTACTGCCCGTGCTGGACAGCATGGTCAATGGAGCAATCAGAACAGGCCTGTTTCCAGGCTGCGCACTTGCCGTGGCAAAGGATTCCCGCACACTCCTCACAAGGGCATGGGGAAGGCTTACCTTTGCCCCCTGGACGCCTGCTGTTTCTTCAGATGATACTTTTTTTGACCTTGCCTCCCTGAACAAACCCATTGCCACCACATGCGCCATAATGACGCTTGCAGCGCAAAAAAATCTTGATATATCCGCCCCCATTGCTGATATTTTGGCCTACGTACCTGATGATAAAGGCAGTATTACCATAAAACATCTGATGACCCACTCATCAGGACTTCCTGCACACAGACCATTCTATCAAAAATGGCTTGAAACCACAAAGCAGGGGAAAAGGCCTTCAAGGCAAGAGATAGTCTCAACTGTGTTAGATGAACCATTGGAGTACCTGCCAGGCTCGCAATCACTTTACAGTGACCTTGGTTTCATTCTGCTTGGATGTATTATTGAGGAGGTTACCGGCCAGGGCCTGTACCAATACGTTCGCCGCTCTGTGCTTGAACCAATGGAGGCAGTAAACATCATGTCTGCATCAGATGCAGTGGAGCGCAAGGGATTTGAAAAAATTGCCCATTCAGGCACCTGTCCGTTTGAGCGCAGACTGATCCACGGCGAGGTAAATGACCTGAACGCCCGGTCATTGGGAGGGTTTGCAGGCCACGCAGGGCTTTTCGGCACGGCACAGGGGGTTCTGAGCATGCTTTCAGCCCTGCTGGAAATATATCACGAAAGGCGTGAAGTCAGGAATTTCCCAGTAGAAATATTACGCAGGTTCTGGACCAGGGACACTTCAGTTCCTCAGAGCACCTGGGCACTGGGATTTGATACACCCTCACCGCAGGGCTCCAGCGCCGGACAGTTCTTTTCAGAAAAAAGCGTGGGCCACCTCGGATTTACCGGCACATCTTTCTGGATTGATATTGAAAAGGATATTATCGTGGTATTTCTTTCAAACAGGATATTTCCCATGGCGACGGCCCAGGGGATGAAGGCAATGCGGACTTTCAGACCCAGGCTGCATGATCAAGTCATGGAATTAATTGATCAGGAGTTTATCACCTAAATTGAGGTATCAATCAGCCATGAGCACCCATCAACAATAGACCCATGAAACTGCCTGCAGATATAAAAAAGGAAATGCTTGAGCTTGCCTCGTCTCACCCCCTGTACTGGGCAGGAGGGCCTGTGCGCGACCTTTTGCTGTCCCGCCCCATCCTTGACATAGACTTAGTGCTGCCTGAAGGCGCAGTGGAGGCAGCAAGGGCATTTGCAGAAAATGTGCATGGAACCCTGGTGGTGCTTGATGAAACTCATGGTGTGGCCAGGGTGGTGGCACAAGGTGCCATCCTTGATTTCAGTCAGTTCCGACAGGGGGCAGAAAACATAGAGCAGGATCTCTGCAAGCGGGATATAACCATAAATGCCATTGCTCTTGATGCCGCCACCGCCATTGAACTTCTGGAAAGGTGTGTAAAATTCGAGAAAATTCCACACGATTCAGAGGCAAAACTCATTGACCCGTGTGGAGGAATTTCCGATCTTTACAGCCGGGTTATCCGTGCCATTTCCACAGACAATCTCCGCTCTGACCCGCTTCGTCTTCTGAGGGTATTCCGCTTCATGGCAGAGCTGGATTTCCGCGTGGAGGAACATACCCTGCAGGACATAACTGCACTTGCACCAGCCATATCAGCGGCAGCCCCGGAGCGTATCACTTCGGAAATTACACACATTATGAACAGCCCCAGGGCCGGAGACGCTTTCAGGCAAATGGCATCATGCACCCTTCTTCACACACTGCTTCCGGAAATCAAGGAGATGGAAGGCGTGGAGCAGCCGGGCTTCCACCACCTTGATGTGCTCGAACACTGTTTTGAAACCCTGAGCTGCATGGACCGGCTTGTAGAAAGGCCATCAATCAAATTCCGGGAACCAGAACAGTTCACCAACTGGACAGCGAGGTACCGCAACCTCGTTCCAGCCCTTAAGTGGACGGCTTTCATGCATGACTGGGGTAAACCGGCGCGCAAGGGGGAGAAAAACGGCAGGGTGACATTTTACAACCATGATCGCACAGGCGCAGAGATGGCACGCTCTGCCGGCCGCAGGCTGAAATGGAAAAAGGAGGACATGGCATTTACTGCCCTTATGGTGGAGTTGCACATGCGTCCCTTCCACCTGCTGCCGGACTTCAGGGCAGGCGGCCCGTCACGCAGGGCGCTCAGACGCCTTCTCGAAAAGACCGGCCCCCACTACCCTGCCCTTTTCCTGCAGGCAATGGCAGACAGCATGGCAGGTTGCGGCCCGCTTAAACCTGAAGGGCTTGACGCCGAACTGGCAGGGCTTGCAGCCCGTGTCCACAGCTTTTACAAAAAGAGAATGCAGCCTGTTAAAAAGGCGCCACGGCTACTTACAGGAAAAGATATAATGGAGCATTTCAACATGGAGCCAGGGCCTGAAATAGGGCTGTTGCTTAAGGCAGTAGAGGCTGCCAGGATAGAGGGTAAAATCTCTGACCGTTCAGGCGCCATCAGTCTTGTCAAGGCCTTGCTGGAAAACGGCAATGCTTCTCCATGAACAATTGCACTGGACGTAACTTCTCTATAAGTCCGTGCACATTCGCATGTATCTGCTTACAGGCGGACGCAGATATTAATAGGACGCAGATAAACGCAGACTTCATACGCAGATAAAAAACAAATAAAATCCGTATCTGCTCACAGGGTGCTGCAGATGCCAGGCGGAGGGGGCGAAGGCGTACTTCCCGTACTTCGAGCCCCGGACAACGCAGCAGATGCGGTGTACTGTGAGCAGATACCACTGGACTTTTACGCACTTGTACCTATAATCTGTAAATACACATACTGGTACAAAAAATCCCCTTTATTTAGGGGCTGTCCAAAAATGAATTGGATGATAGCCCGCTCAGATTTATGTCAGGCTGAGTTGAACTGATTGAGCAAAACCGCAGGCGTAGCTGGGCTACGTTGAGGATTTTGTGATTGAATTTCGGCTCAGGATGGCCTGAAGATGAGATGCGAAATCGCCAAGTTATTTTTGGACAGCCCCTTAGCACAAAGTAACCCCTCAGAGGAGGTCTTCAAAATGGCAATCAAGGTAGGTATTAACGGTTTCGGACGTATTGGCAGGAATGTATTCCGTGCATCAAAAATTTATGATGATTTCAAGGAAATTGATATTGTAGCCATTAACGACCTTACAGACACAAAGACCCTGGCCCACATGCTCAAGTATGACTCTGTAATGGGCAGGTTCCACTGTGACGTAAAATCAGATGACACTGGAATAATTGTAGATGGCGAACATATCCATGTATCTGCCATCAAGGAGCCGGCAAAGATACCATGGCATGATGCAGGCGTGGAATATGTCATTGAAGCCACAGGAAGGTTTCGTGATGCAGCCCTTGCCCAGGGGCACAGGGAGGCTGGCGCCAGCAAGGTAATCATCAGCGCACCTGCAAAGGACGAGGACATTACAATTGTCATGGGCGTTAATGAAGATGACTATGACCCTGTAAACCACAACATAATTTCCAATGCATCATGCACCACAAACTGCCTTGCCCCTGTGGCAAAGGTAATAATGGACAGGTTCGGCATTGTGTCCGGCCTGGTAACAACAATACATGCCTACACAAACGACCAGCGCATACTTGACTTTCCGCACTCTGACCTGAGACGTGCAAGGGCCGCAGCCGTAAACATGATACCCACAAAGACAGGGGCAGCCGCTGCGGTCAGCCGGGTGATACCGGAACTCACAGGCAAATTTGACGGCCTTGCCGTAAGGGTGCCCACTCCTGATGTCTCTCTTGTGGACCTGGTGGTACAGGTTGAAAAGGATGCCACAGTGCCTGAAGTAAACAATACGCTGAAGGCGGGATGTAACAAGTTCCTTGGCTACACAGAGGAGCCGCTGGTATCCACTGATTTTATCATGGACCCCCGCTCATCCATTGTTGACTCCCAGTGCACCAAGGTAATTGGAGAAAAGCTCATCAAGGTGCTGTCCTGGTATGACAACGAGTGGGGCTACTCCAACCGCCTGCTTGA
>WFRQ01000415.1 GCA_015486425.1 Deltaproteobacteria bacterium
ATGTGTTGCCGCCATGTTCCTGGCCCAGGCCTACGGGGTGGAACTCTCCTTTGCCCAGCAGTTTACAGTGGTGTTCGCGGCGCTTCTTACATCTGTCGGCGTGGCAGGCATACCTGCGGCAAGCCTTGTGGCCATTACGGTCATACTTGGCGCCATTGGCCTGCCGGCAGAGGCCATTGCCCCCATACTGGTGGTGGACAGACTGCTTGACATGTGCAGGACTTCTGTGAATGTCTTCAGTGATTCATGCGGCGCCGCTGTTATTGCCGCAATGGAGAAGAGAACCAGACATGAAACGGGGCAGGTATGAAACCCACCCCTGGCGTTCTGTTGTTTGAGAGTAACTGCCCCCCAAAGGATGAATTCCCATAACGAAAAATCGCTTTTCACACAAATTTTTTTGCTTGATACATATCGGCTCAGAGGGTGCTGCAGATGCAAGGCGGAGAGGGCGAAGGCGTACTTCCCGTACTTCGAGCCCTTGACAACACCGCAGATGCGGTACCCTCTGAGCCGATACCCTGACTTGAACGATTGTAGGATTAACCGCTCAGGATCAGAAGATTAAGGCCTGACCACAGCCACATAACCTGTAATATCCCTTACACCGCCTGCCCCACGGTAATAGGCAGTTGGCGGAAAGGCAAAGTAGTATTCCTCATCCATCTCTATGTCTGCATCTCCCCAGGGTGAAGGAGAAAGAATATGATAGATATTCCCGTCATCGTTTCTCACAACCACCCTCAGCCAGATGGTCTCACCGGCGGACAGTGTCCTTGTCCAGGTATCAACATCATTTGCAATGGTTATCCAGTTGACGCCTCCATTGGGGCTGTACTCATAGTTCCCGTCAAGGTGTCCATAGTACAGGTCAACGGTAAGCTCTCTGGAAATCCTGGTGAAATTGCTTATGGCTGCTACTTTGGGATGGTAGGTCTTGCCTGGAATGGTTCCAATGAGAGATGGTGTGCCTGTGTATGCATAGTGCCTTATGGCATACGTCCATGCGGATGCGGTTGCGGCCCAGGCAACACAGAACATACTGAAGACAATGGTGCTGACGATTAATTTTTTTCCTTTCATTACGTTTCCCCCTGTTGCTGAAATCCTTTACTGAAAAAGTTTTTGCCTATGCCGGATAACCCTGGTGACGGCAGGGATACAGAACATGAATGCCCCGGTTCCGGATCAACTGGACATACTATTTGGCAAGAGGTATGCCAGAGGGAAATGAGGGGCATGGAAACCGCTTTATTCATGCACGCAACAATAAAAAGTTTTTATATTTCACCTGCAACAGATGGATATGGAGGAATATTAACCGTAAAGGGGAGAAGTTATTTAATCATTTTATCATAAAAATTCAGTGGGATAAAAAAATTAAACCGCTTTGGGAGAGCTGTTAAACATATTTTTTCAATTTCTTTTTTATGTGTTAAATTTTTTCAGGATAATTTGACATGTATGTGGGCAGATGTGAGAGAGGGGATATAATTTTTTTCAAATGGTAAGATATTTATATAAAATATTTTTACCTTAACTGAGCCAGGTTTTGCATTTTACCGGATATGCTGGGAGGATTTTCCCAATATCATAACGTGCTGCGGTAGTTCATGGTTTCTGCTGAATCAGCCTTATCTCATAAATAAACGGCCACTTCTTTATGGCAACAAACAGCCTTTCATTTTTCTCATCCCATGCTATTCCATTAAACACATTGATACTCCTGCTCCTCTTCATACCTTTCACCAGGCCGTCAAGGTGTATCCATCCTGTTACCCTGCCTGTTTCCGGGCTGATTCGTGCAATAAGGTCCTTGCCCCATACATTTGCGAAAACCTCGCCCATGACAAACTCAAGCTCATTCAGAAAAAAGACCTTTCCGGCAGCGCTGCTCACCTCAACCGTGCGTACAGTTCGTTTTGTAACAGGGTCTATGAAACGCAGGATATCTGTCCCATTGCTCATTACAAGTGCCTGACCGGTACAGGTAAGCCCCCAGCCCTCGCCCTGATAGCTGAAGGTATCAACCTGCCTGAGATTCAAGGCATCATATACCAGTCCCTTTTCTGCCTTCCATGTCAACTGGGCTATCCTATCTCCACTCACCGCTATGCCCTCTGCAAAAAGAGAGTCCTTCAGGGGAACCACTTTCAGGACCCTGCCTGTTTCAGGCTCCACCACTCGCAGGGTAGATTTTCCATAAAGGCCAGTTGATTCCACAAATATACCATGATGATATATCAACCCTTCGGTAAACGCATCAGGGTCATGGGGAAGTTTCCTGACCACCTCGGCAAGGTAATGTGCTTCGGGACAAGGGGTCCCCCCTGTCCCTGATGTGTGAAAGTGCTTATCCTGCCCTGCGCTTACATTGCAGGCCCAGCAGACTGCAAAGCATATTGCAAGGATTCTTACCCGTGTCACAGCACGCACCTGTGCCTCAACTGGAAGAGACCTCCACTGTTTAAAAATATTGACCACGGCACCAGCCTATAGTAACTTAATATTAAGATTACAAGAAATTAATTTTACAATTATTGGGATACTATCAAAATTAAAGTGCGTAATCAGCCTGTTTCCTGTTCTTTCCAGTCAGCAACGCCTTGACCTGCCATTCATAATACACAATCAGGATAATGCATGTCGCGGTCCGTTTCCGCATAATTGTAACCGCCATTCCCGGGACGAATACAACGAACAACGAAAATACGCTCTTGCTGCGTTTGACATTGTATGAGCAAATTTGAACTTCTTTTACTTTGAGCCTTGAGCTTTCAGCTTTGAGCTATTTTTGGATAAATACGGGGCAAAACCCCCAACATATGAAGTACATGCATATAAGAGACAGAATAGGTAGGGAAAAACCCCCACATTGCAGAGAAAAACATTACCATTACCCACCCAAAACGCCTAATTTCCTGGATTATACCCTCAACATAACCTAATTTTTTTAACTAAATTTTGGCATAAAATGTGAATAGATAATACAGATTAGGATTTTATTCAGACGATACCCCCTTTATTTGGAGATATATTTTTTATGAAGGATAACGCCACAGAAAACCAGATAACGAATACCGTGACCGGCACAATGCCCGCCCTTCTTTACTGGCCATGTATCTTTGCAGCAGTCCTTGCGTGGACAGGCATTCTTGCCATTACCTCACCTCTTACAGCCACCGCAGCCACCTATTACGTGGATGCCTCTAACGGTAATGACAACAACGATGGACAGTCCACAGACAGTGCCTGGAGAACGCTCAATGCGGTCAGCAACCCCAAGAATCCATTCCAGCCAGGCGACCAGATTCTATTGAAACGAGGTGAGACATGGTACGGAGGTATATGGCTTAAACAGTCAGGCGAGGCAGAAAATCCCATAGTCTTAGGCGCATACGGAAATGAGAGTGACCCTCAGCCACTGCTTAAGGGCACGTATTGGGCGCCTATATCCTGGGAAACTGTATCAGGCAATATCTACAGGACTACAAACCCTGCCTGGCGAAGTGACCCTGGAATACTTTTGTATGACAACATACCTGAACCGTCAATTGTAACCCTGGAATCTGCCTCACCTGTAGATAATATCCGTCCCGGTGCTGTCCTTGTCCAAACTTCAGGGTATTATGCTAATTTCTGGGTAACTTCAGTCAATGCCCAGGAGAGAAAAATTTACGGAATAACCTTTTTTCGGGATGCCGCGAATGCCGACCCTCCAAGGTACTGGTTGGCAGGCACCGAGATACAGGTACGGCAGATAGATGAAAACACGGGTAAAGAAACTACGTCCACAATCACAATTTCTGACAATGGGGGCCTCCATGTTGAACCTGCAAGCCTGACAGCTTCGGGGCAGTGGTACTGGGACCCGGATGAGCAGTCAGTTTATCTTTATGCAGAGACAGCGGAAGATACAGCAAATGTCGAGCTTGGGCAGTCCGCATGGGGGATTGTAACCAATGGAATCAGCAATATCACCATACAGGATATAACATTCCGGGGGTTTAAGGAGGTCGGCGCCTATTTTTACAACGGCAGCGGCATAACCCTTGACAATGTGCATATTTATGGAGTTGGCGCCAACGGACATATGACTGGCATACTCTTCAATGAAATAAAAAACAGCGCTGTGCGTAACAGCCAGGTAGAATACGCCCTGAGAACGGGCATCAGTATTTATTCCTGGAGGCTTGAGGAAGACCTCGCGTCAAACAACACTATCTCAGGCAATCACATCCTGAACAGCGGGTCAGCAGGAATAAGCCTCTCAACAGACACAGCAGAACGGCGGATATGCATTCGTAACAACCATATCAATGGAAATATAATAGAAAATTCAAATCTACTGTCCTATGACGCAGCGGGCATCTATTTGCTGAATGTTGGCGAAGGCAACACCATAAATGACAACACAATAAATAATGGTGGTTCAGCACAGCTCAGAAGCGCCGGAATCATGGTGGACAGCGACGTTCAGCCGGTTACCATCGAGGGCAACACCATTGAAAACAACTCCCTTGGCGGCATAACGGTTACAGGCTCATCGCACACCATCCGTAACAACGTACTTCGAAATAACGGTGTATGCTCCTGGGAATCTGCTCAGATAACATTCTTCACTGTTAAAACCAATGCTCAGGGATGCACAGTGGAAAACAACACCCTTGAGGCAGGCGAAAGCCAGATGCTCTTCATGGTTCTGAATGGAAAACCTACTGACTTGGATCTGCCCAACTCCATTGACAACAACCGTTACACCTCTCCTGATCCAGCCCCTTTCTGCTGGACAAACCACTACGCATGTTCAGAAGATGACAAAATAGACTTTCCTCACTGGAAATGCGCTTCGGGCGTACTGCTGGACAGCAATTCGTATTTTAATGGAACACAACCGCCTGAAGAGCCGCCGCTTTGTGAAGAAATTATTGAACCTCACGATCCTGTAACATATTATGTAAGCTTTTCCACTGGCAACGACAACAACACCGGCACATCAGAAGACCAGCCATGGAAAAACATCAGCAAGATCAGTAAAAGCCCTGCAGGTACCTTTGGACCAGGAGATAAAATTCTATTTAAAAGAGGGGATGTATGGCACTCGGAAGGCGTCACCATAAAAGACTCGGGAACAGAAAGCATTCCCATTACCATCGGGGCCTATGGCGATGGAGCAGCAGACCCACCGCTCTTTGACGGGACATACGCAAATTTCCCGTTTCCCGTAGACTGGGAATCTGTTGAAGGAAACATCTACAGATCAACCAACTGGGGCTGGGAACCAGGGCTTATATTTTATAATAACGCCCCTGTGCCGGCCATAGCCACTCTGCAGTTTGACTCGGCTGTTGATAATGTAAGGCCAGGGGCAGTACTGCTGCAGACATCCGATTACTACTGCAATATGTGGGTAACCTCTGTTAATGCCGCAGCAAGGCAGATATCAGGCATTACCTTCTTCCGCGACCCCGCCATTCACTGGCTCTCTACGTATACAGTTGAGGTTCGCCAACTAAATGACTCCGGTGAGGAAGAAAAACTCAACCTGACCCTCACTCCTCCCGGCGGGCTAATAGTTTCCCGGGCCAGCCTCACAGAGCCAGGGCAGTGGTACTGGGATACCACGCAAAAGGCCATCTTTATCAATGCACCTCAAAACCCGGCTGACATGGATATAGAACTGGCGCAGTACCGGTTTGGAATCCAGCTTTCGCAGGTGGAGCATGTTGTAATCCAGGACATAAACATAAAGGGTTACAATGAAAACGGCATCTATCTATATGAATGCAATGACATAAACATGCAGGACCTGAATATCTGGGCAATCGGCGCCAACGGACACAGAAGCGGTATACTGATTCATAATTCAAGTGACTGCGGCGTGACTAACTGCGTGGTAACTGACTGTCTTGTAAGCGGGATTGGAATTTATTCAATGAGCCCTGGTCCTGCTTACGGCAAGTATAGCTGGAACAATGTTATTTCAGGAAATACGGTCCTCAGGTCAGGATCCGCTGGTATTTCCGTAAATACGGATCACCCCGAGCAGGCAGCCAACATTATAAACACCACCATCAGCAACAATCTGGTGGAGGAGGCCAACTCCCTTTCATACGACTCGGCCGGCATCTACATCCTGAATATAGGAACAGGAAACAGCATCACAGGAAATACAGTTAGAAATGGTGGATCTATAGAGCTCCGTAGTTCAGGCATCATGCTGGACGGGGCTGTTTCCAGCATGATTATTCAAGGAAACACCCTGGAAAATAACTCTCTAACCGGGCTGGCAGTAACGGGAACAGGCCATAACATCACTAATAATACCATTCAGTTTAACGCATCTTCTTCCTCTGAGGGAGCACAGGTGGTCTTCTTTACCTCTACAGGTAATGCCTCCGGCTGTACTCTTAAAAACAACACTATACGCTCTGAAGAGGGTGAGCCTCTTTTCATGGTGCTTAACGGAAAGACCACCATTGATGACCAGCCCCATGATATAGACAGCAACACGTATGAAATTAAGGCATTATCAGATATTGACGAGACATATCCGGCATTCTGCTGGAATAACGATTATACATGTGCAAATCTTATTGACTTTGCCTCATGGAAATCGACGGATTGCGGCAACCAGACGAGCCCGTGCCGTGACATATCATCTACATTAAATATTGTAGATGATACATATAAGGATGCGGACTGGGACAGGGACTACGATGTGGATGGTGTTGATCTTGCCGCCCTTATCAGGGGACTGAACCCGGGGGTAAGCGTAGTTGATTTCGCCCAAGCATTCGGCTTTGTTTATTAACACGCCGCATCCATGATCACCGTATCTGAAACAGGCAGGGCCATCCGGTTTGACTCCGAATGGCCCTGTTTTCTATCTCACCGCTATTTCAGCGGCCTGTTAAACATATGCGCGCAACACTTTATCCAGTAGCGCATTTTCCCGGTTAACAGGCCGCTTCCTGTTCAGATAGTGCACTTGATACTACATCAGGGAGTAAGAACTACTGCCACGTAACCTGCTATATCCCTTACCCAGCCACTTGTATAGTAACGGGCGCCTGGCGGGAATGCATAGTAATAGGCTTCCCCGTAATCGTCATCAGCCACGCCCCATGGTGAGGGAGAAAGAATGTGATAGGTTGCGCCTCCGTCGTTTGTAAGCACGGCCCTGAGCCATACCGTAGCACCTGCCGCTATACTCCTGGTCCAGGTTGTGGTGGAATCAGAAATAGGTACCCAGTGCGCTCCATCATCAAGACTGTACTGGTAGTTACCGGAAAACACGCCGTAATAAAGATCAACTTCCAGTGTTTCCGAAGTGGC
>WFRQ01000416.1 GCA_015486425.1 Deltaproteobacteria bacterium
CTTAGGGGCTGTCCAAAAATAAGTTGGATGATGGCGCGCTCAGATTTGGGTCAGGCTGAGTTGAACTGATTGAGCAAAACCGCAGGCGTAGCCGGGCTACGTTGAGGATTTTGTGATTGAAGTTCAGCTCAGGATGGCCTGAAGATGAGATGCGAAATCGCCAAGTTATTTTTGGACAGCCCCTTAGCCTGACGTTAAAGTCTGGATGCCCTGTTGCTCTTGATTAACATTATCAGCGTGATTATTGTAAATGCAATTTTAAAGCTTCATATCAACTCTCATGGGCCGAAAAAATACAGTAAACTGTGATGAGATATCCTGCGTTACGGTAATTATATGAATTTGATCTGTAAAGACCTGACAGGCAGCAGGTGTTTGCAAAAGAGTATTTTCCTGTTCAGAAATTCAGAGATAATGCTTTGATTGTACCTGATGCTCAAGTCAGATTTTACCTAATTTTGAGACGCTCAACTTATGGGCTGTCCAAAAATAACTTCCCGATTTCCGGTTTTGTCATGTAGCGCACCGGTCGGATCCGCCCGTCAGGGGTATATTTGAACCAGGACCTAACTCGCTGGTTCCCAAACTCCAGTTTGGGAACGTACAATCAGAAGCTCCAGCTTCCAAGTAATACCAGTTATGCTACGAAGCCGGTATGAAAAGGGATGAAGCAGGAGCTTCAGGTCACAGGGTGCCCAAGCAGGAGTTTGGGCACCAGCACGAATTTTGAAACGCTCAACTTAGCAATTGTATTTATTAAGCGAAGGTAATAGTCTCGTTTCAGTAAACCAAACACTGAACAAAAATTTTAAAAATACAGGAGTATAACAGAAATGGGTGAAATACGCAGCGCTCTTGAAATAGCTCTGGAAAAGGCTGACAGGCTTGGCAAGATCAGCAAGGAGGAGCTTGAACAGCAGAAATGGAGTGATGAGGGAAAAAAAATAGCCGCTTCATATATTCAGGGGAAGATTGATAATCTGCAGGAGGCCCTTTCAAAGCTGCAGGGCAGTGATGTAGCGGCTGTACTGGATGGCGTCATGGATGTGCTTCTGCGCAATGTAATGCTTCCAAGGGATACCATGCAGTGGGACAGCATTAACAGGGCGTTGAAGGGCCTTGCAGAGGTCAAGGGCAGTTCTGCTGCACAGGTGATACCTCAGATTGAGCAGCTTTTAAGGACATATGAGCAGACCCGGGACCAATACCGTCAGCAGTTCAAGGAACAGATTAATCAGCGCATGGGAGGGGCACAGGGCATGTATGGCATGGAAGCTGATGAAATGCAGGCCCTTGCCGCGCTTGAACAGGAGTGGACCAAGATATCCTCTCAGATTAATGACCAGTTTGAGCAGCAGTTGGCGCCAATGAAGGAGTACCTCAGGGGATAGGGGAGGTACAGGGTGCAGGGTATGTGGCATATCCGGTGTTTTCATAACATGCTCAGGAGTTGTCTTTTATGGAGGAAAATAAGCTGCGGGAGCTGCTGCAGGGTGTAAAAGAAGGGAAAGTTGGAATTGATAAGTGCATTGAGCAGCTCCAGACCCTGCCATACGAGGACATGGGCTGGGCCTGCCTTGATCACCACAGGCGTTGCCGGGACATCCTCCCTGAAGTGGTGTATGGACAGGGAAAGAGCGTTGAGCAGCTTTCAGGCATTATTATTAGAATGGCAGCAGCAGGCGGGCCGTTGCTGGTTACCAGGGTGGATGAGCAGAAGGCGCATCTGGTTCAGGATATCCTCAGAGAGTCAGACGCCTCCATTGATATAAAATACCATGAGCAGGCAAGGGCCCTTTATCTTGAGCCTGTAGGTGCCGCTCCAGACACGGAAACACCCGGCAGGGGATATGTGCTGGTGGTGACTGCGGGCACGGCTGACATACCGGTTGCCGAAGAGGCGTGTATTACTCTCAGGCTTGCCGGGCATGAATTCAGGCGAATTTATGACGCCGGAGTGGCTGGCGTACACAGGCTCCTTTCGAGAATTGACGAGATCTCCGGGGCTTCTGCAATAATTGCCGTAGCCGGTATGGACGGAGCGCTTCCGTCTGTAATAGGCGGGCTTGTTGCCGTGCCTGTTATAGCCGTGCCTGCAAGCACAGGCTATGGCGCAAGTTTTGGAGGTATTGCTCCCCTTCTTACCATGCTCAATTCATGCGCCACCGGCGTGGCAGTGGTAAATATTGACAACGGGTTTGGCGCTGCCGCCGTGGCGGCCATGATTAACAGAAAGAGGAGCTGATAATGCCCTGTGTATCATTGGAATCTACAGGAGAAAATCTATGTCAGTAGTGCTCTGCGGTTATCACAATATGGGGTGCGCGGCCCTGAAAGTCCTGCTTGATCTTGGTGTGGAGGTCCCTGCGGTTTTTACGCACCAGGATGATCCAGGTGAAAATACGTGGTTCAGTTCCCTGGCCGAGCTTGCCAGCGGGAATAACATTCCTGTCTATTTCCCGGATAACATTAATGACAGCAGATGGGTGGAGCTTTTGAAAGAGCTGGCCCCGGATGTCCTGCTTTCCTGCTACTTCAGGCAGATGATAAAGCAGGAGGTTCTCGATGTTCCGAAGCTTGCCGCAGTCAACCTCCATGGCTCACTTCTCCCAAAGTACAGGGGAAGGTGCCCGGTGAACTGGCAGCTTGTTCACGGCGAGAAAAAGAGCGGGGTGACCCTGCACCACATGGTGCTCCAGGCTGATGCCGGTGATATTGTAGGGCAGAAGGCTGTTGATGTTGCTGAAACTGATACAGCGATTGATCTGTTCGCAAAACTGGAGGCGGCTGCGGTGGATGTACTCAGGGAGTATATCCCAAGGCTTCTTGACGGCACTGCCCCGAGGATTGTGCAGGACCATTCACAGGCTACATATTTTGGTGGAAGGAAGCCTGCGGACGGAAAAATTGACTGGCACTGGGATGCCAGGCAGATATGTAACCTTGTTCGCGCAGTGGCATGGCCCTATCCAGGCGCCTTTTTTGAAAAGGGCGGCAAAACCATCATGGTATGGGAGGCAGAGCCCATGTCGCAGGAGACTGAAGCCGCTCCAGGTACAGTGCTGAAAGTAGACAGGGACGGAGCGGTTGTAGCAGCAGGAAAAGGGGCTGTGAGGCTTAAATGCATATCATCTGAGGGAGGCTCGCCGGACCAGCCGCTTGATGCGGCTGAGGTTATGAAAGAGGGAGAAGTGCTGAAATAAACCCTGCTTCCCTTAAAGCGGCAGGATATCCGCCTGCGCTTTAAGCAGCTCAAAGCTCAAAGCTGAAAGCTGAAAGCTGAAAGCTCAAGGC
>WFRQ01000417.1 GCA_015486425.1 Deltaproteobacteria bacterium
TGAATTTCAAAAAGCTCATGGAGAGCTATGTTGAAAAACCCGCAGATTCACGGCTTATTGCCACAGACCCCAATCACCTGCTTCCGCCTTCTATCCCTTCAGCCCCTGCTGACCACCTGTCAGACAGCCGGGACACAGTGCGCCTTTCATCCGGACTGGCATCAGATGCCAGCATGGCCACAACAGACTCCAGACACTTTTCAACAGGACCTGATGAACAGAACCAGGCAATAGAAATTTCTGATGAACGAGGTACCCCAAACAGCATTGACCTTGACAGGGAAATGGCAAAACTTTCTGCCAACAACCTGCAGTACCAGGCGGCCGTGAGTGCCCTTATCAAAAAATTTGAAGGACTTATGACTGCCATAACCGAAGGAGGCAAACAGTGAATCTTCTTGACTCCATTACCATAAGCGCCACAGGGCTGTCAGCACAGAGAGTACGCCTGAACATCGCGTCCATGAATCTGGCAAACGCCAACGTGACCCGGACAGTGGATGGCGGCCCGTACAGGGCAAAATCCGTAATTTTCTCTTCTGAAAAGTATAAACCTGAAACAGCGCCACGCCAGGACAGGGCCGATTTTGATCAGGAGCTTGAAAAGGCTGTTGAGACAGTAAAGGTTGAAGGAATAGTGGAAGACCCTGACCCGTTCATACAGGTTTATGACCCCACGCACCCTGACGCAGACGCCAACGGCATGGTCAGCTATCCAAACGTAAATACCATGGAACAGATGGTTGATGTTATGAACGCATCCCGTGCCTACGAGGCAAATGCCACGGTTCTTGAAACCGCAAAAGGCATGGCCATGAAGGCCCTTGAACTGGCACGATAATCACAGGGAGGGGGAACAGGCATGAATATAAATGACACAACCCTGCTGAACACCGCTGTAAGCTCTACAGTAAACAACTCATCTGATGCAGGCGTCACAGGCGAAGATAAGGCTGGCAAGCAGGAGAAAGGCTTTGCACAGACCCTTGAAGACGCATTTGACAGGGTAAACAGCGACATGAACTCCGCAGGCGCCATGATTAAAAACATGGCGTCAGGGCAGGATGTTGATATTTCAGACACAATGATTGCCATCAGCAAGGCTGACATCTCATTCCGCATGATGCTCCAGGTTAGAAACAAGGCACTTTCAGCCTATGAAGAGATTATGAGAATGCAGGTTTAACCTCGATGCAAAGGTAAAAGACAACTAACATGGCAGGCCCAAGGGACTACATAGACCAGTTAAAAAAACTCTACCAGGACATGGACAGGAGGCAGCAGCTCATTGCCGGAGCCGTTATGCTCATGGTGTTGGCAGGCTTTGCCGCCCTGTTCCTGTTCACCAACCGCCCTGACATGGCGCTGCTCTACTCGGACCTTGATCAGGCCGATGCCGCGGATGTTGTTAAATGGCTCCAGGACGAAAAAATTCCCTACCGCATCACTCACGGCGGCACTGCCATAGAGGTGCCTGCTGACCAGGTTTATGATATTCGCCTGGCGCTTGCAGGCGCAGGGCTGCCCAAGGGCGGCAGCACGGGGTTCAGCCTGTTTGACAAGACAAACCTGGGGGCCACGGATTTTGTTCAGAGGGTAAATTACCAGAGGGCCCTGCAGGGAGAGCTTGAAAAGACCATTGACAGATTTCCGCAGGTAAAATCCGCCAGGGTCCACATCGCCTCTCCAAAGGAATCCCTTTTCGTAAGCGAACGGCAGCCTGTAACCGCCTCTGTGGTACTGACACTGAAACGCTCCGCAGAGATGAGCCCCAGGCAGGTGGAAAGTATTGTTTTCCTGGTAGCAAGCGCTGTGCCTCGACTGCATAAGGAAAATGTTTCAGTGGTGGACACTTCTGGAGATGTTCTCTACGAATACAAAAATCCCAGCCAGATAGACGAGTCTGCCAAAACCAGCGCCCAGCTTGTGTATCAGAGGCGTCTTGAAGATTACTACAAACACAAGATATCCACGCTTCTCGAAGATGCGCTGGGCCAGGGCAGGGCTGTGGTGCAGGTCTCGGCAGATATAGATTTTGATCACGTGGAAACCAGTGAAGACCGATATGACCCTGATACCATTGCCATAAGGAGCGAGCAACTTGTTGAGCAGAAGGAACTCGACAAGAATGCGCAGGGCATCCCCGGTGTCAAGGGCGGGCTTGCCAACAAGCTGCAGGGCAACCTTGGCCAGGAGGAGCAGGGCCTTGTCACCAAAAAGAAGGAAGAGACCAAAAACTATGAGGTCAGCCGGGTAAAACGCCAGACCCAAAATGCTGTGGGCAAACTTAAACGCCTGTCAGTGGGCGTATTGATAGACGGCAGCTACCAGGAAAAGGACGGCAAGACCCGGTATGTACCGAGGTCTCCTGAGGAGATGACCAAATTTGAAAACATTGTGCGCGCAGCCATGGGTTTCAGCGAGGAAAGGGGAGATGACCTGAGTGTTCAGAATGTGCCGTTTTCCGAAACCAGGACGTCCGAGGCATCCATGACAGACATGATCAACATGGGAGTAAAGGTCCTGAAACCCCTTTCAAACCTTATTCTTGCCCTTCTCTTTATCTTTCTGGTGCTGCGCCCCATTCTGAACCGGTATGTGCTTGCCACAAAGGAGGAAGAGGGGCCTGCCGGAGAGGAAGGCGGGCTTCTTGAAGGTGAGGCCCTGCCTGAAATTGAGGCGCCCACCAGTTTTGAGCCCGGTCCTGACGCAGCGGAAGAACTCAGGGAGCTTGCCACCGAATACCCCGAAAGGGCTGCCGCGTTGATAAAGGTATGGCTCAGGGAAAAAGGAGAAAAGCCTGATGCCCAAGGTAACTGAAAAGGAGCTGCTTAATCCCTCAGGGCCCGTCAAGGCAGCCATTTTCCTCCTGGCCATGGGTGAGGAGTTCAGCGCCGAGGTGTTCAAGCACCTTGGAGACCGGGAGGTGCGCATGGTCTCAACCCTTATGGCTCAGATAAACAATATACCTGGAGAATCTGTCCAGACAGTGCTGGACGAGGTGAGGGAAAAAATGTCCCTGGTACGGGGTGAGGTGACAGTTCCAGTGGAATCCTTTCTCAAAAAGGTACTCTTCAGCTCCATGCCGGAGGAGCAGGCCAAGGAGATATATGAAGATATCATGCGCCAGCTCCACCCCTCCACCTTTCAGAAACTGTCAAGTCTTGAACCAAAGGTTATTGTAAACTTTCTCGGTAACGAACACCCGCAGACCATTGCCGTGATTCTTGCACACCTTGATCCTGATTTTTCTGCTTCTGTCCTGAGCGAACTGCCGGACAGGCTTCAGGCAGACGTAATGCTGCGCATTGCCAACCTGGATAAGATCAGCCCTGATATAGTATCGGAAATTGACAGGGTGCTTGAAGAGGAGCTGTTCGCAGTGGAGATGAGCGATGCCACCAAGGTAGGCGGTGCTGAAAAGGTTGCGGAAATTCTTAACAGCGTTGAAAGAACTCTGGAAGACTCTCTTATGGAGCAGATCGAGGATAACTCCGAGGAGCTTGCCGAGGAAATCAGGAAACTCATGTTCAAGTTTGAGGATCTTCTCGAGGTTGACGATGCTGCCATTGTCTCCATACTAAAGGAGGTCAGCACTGACGAACTGAAACTGGCACTGAAGGCTGCATCAGACGAACTCAAGGAAAAATTCTTCGGCAATATGTCCGAGCGGGCTGGCATGATGCTCAAGGAAGACCTGCAGATCATGGGGCCGGTCAAGCTCAAGGATGTTGAACAGGCCCAGCAGGCTGTTATCCGGGTGGCAAAGCGCCTTGAAAGTGAAGGCAAGATTGTCCTTGGAGGAAAGGGCGGCGATGAAGTACTGGTCTGATTCACAGGGGCATGCAAGTGGCTAAAATCATTAAAAAGGGGAAATGTGAATACAGGCCGGTGCATGACGCCAGCCAGGCAGCAGGAAGCCTTGACGAAGATAACGGCCTCGGCCAGCAGGCCAGCTTCAGCACCCTGTCAGTTGTATATGAGGCAGGTGAAACGCAGGGCGAGCCTGACACGCATGGAGCAGGGCAGGGCGCTGAGCAAGGACAGGTCCAGGAGGAGACACCTGCTGAGGAGGCTGAAAACATAATCAATGCCGCAAGGGAGCAGGCTCAAAAAACCATGGAAGAGGCCAGGCAGGCCCTTCGTGACGCACAGAAGCGCGGTGAAGAGATAGAGAGTCAGGCCTATTCAATGGGCTTTGACCAGGGCAAGAAGGATGGTGAGGAGATCGGGCGCAAACAGTACCTTGCCGTGGCCCAGAGGCTTGAAAGGCTTATCAATAGGATCAGCGAAGGGGCAGAGGCCCTTCTTCCCCAGTATGAATCCCAGATGGTTGAAGTGGCCATGAATGCTGCCAGGCAAATAGTGGAAAGAGAGATAATAATCTCCCCTGAAATAGTGCTGGAGAGCATAAGGGCCGCAATGGAACAGGTGGTTGAGGGAAGCGCAGTGCATCTGCATCTGAACCCTGCGGACATAGATGCACTTGAGGAAGAAATCAGGGAAAAATTTGTTGTGCCTGGAAGACAGGGGCTGGACATAGTTAATGACCCCAGGATCGACAGGGGAGGGTGTCTCATTGAAACTGAATATGGCCTTATTGACGCAACCACAGGCGCCAAGTGGCAGGCTGTATCAGACACCATAAAAAAAATACTTGCTGAACGCACTGGGGCTGCCCCAATTGCAGGAGAAACGCCAGACACCTCTGAAGATGCTCCTGAAACCGGCAGGGGGCAGGAAAATAAAGATATCAAGGAAGAGAGACCAGAGCCGTTGCATAAAACAGGTACGGAAAATGCCTGAAAACGCCGCATCCACCCTGATCATGGCACACAAGTCCTTATGACATGGCAGTCACTGACAGGCAGATAGACTTCACGCCCTACCTTGAGGCCATACCAAAGGTACGTACAGTCCGCTCCTGCGGTATTGTAAA
>WFRQ01000418.1 GCA_015486425.1 Deltaproteobacteria bacterium
ATGCCAGCTTTGGTCTGAGAGTCTCTCCTGCCGCACACACTGTCAGCATAAAGATGTAGATAAAGGCGGTCAGGGCTGGCAGATATGCCTGGCCTGTTGAGCCTGCGGCTCCTGCACCGGCCAGCACAGCTACTGCCCTGCAGGCTGCCATGATAAATGCTCCTGTTAACAGGAATTTTGAATGGATACGGGCATAAATCAGAACCAGCAATGCCAGGGCTGAAACCGCGTAGCATGCCGCTGTACCAGCAATGGCCGCAATTGCAATGCCTGCAATCAGGCATGCCCAGCCTGTGGTATTGACTGTTTCCTTTCTGAGTCTTCCGGATGGCAGGGGCCTGTCTGGCCGCTCCATCCGGTCCTTTTCTACATCAGCCACATCACTTAACAGCAGCCCAGCTATATAAATCAGGACGATGGATATGACAGGAGCGGCACATGTAGCAGGGTCTATGCGGCCTGTAACACTGACATATCCCGCAACCGGCTCGAGGATAACAGTGAACAGGTTGGGAACACGCATAAGCCTGAGCCAGGTTGTCAGGGTATTGTCTGCTTTACCTTGATAGGGCCCTTTTTTTTTCATACCATGCTAAATCGTTTGGCTTGTAGATCCAACCCTGGCAGATGCCATGATGGACCGGATAGTGCATAACGCTTACAGGCTCACAATGAAAGGAGAATCGCAAAGAAATAAACAGAAAAAATTGACACAAACCGGCCGCTAAGTGAAAATCAAAACAGCAGTGCCGCCTAAGGCATAAAGGGTGGCCGGATAACTTCGGAATCGGTGGCCGGATTGGTCGGAATAAGGAAATTTGGAAGTATGAGCTCTTCAGCACTATTCCAGTCTATATATTCTGTTGAATCGTGTGAGGACCAAAATTCCCTTTCATGGCCTTCATCTTTAAATTCAGGTAACTTCTCCTTCATCATATTGCCTCGCAAATATTTATAGAAATCAGGAGGTTATTTTGGGACAGCCCCTCAGCGTATTACATGGCATCCTGAATGCAGGACTTGAGCCCTTCCCATGTTTTCATGATGCGTTTCAGGGATATCCCCTTCATTGCGCCAAGCTCAGGCGCATATACTGATACCATGAATTCCCGGCACATTGCACGGAGCTGCTTCATATCATGTGCGTGTTCCTGGTCTCCTGATTTTATGTATAGCCCAATCGCATTCATGATATCAGCAGTCTGCCTTAACTGCTTTATCTTTGCCTCCTGTTTTGCAGGAGCAGCGCCTGCCCTCTGGGCCATAATCTCAATTGCCCTGATATAGCGGGGATAGTGTTTCAGCTCTGATGCATCACACTGGGACGGGAAATCAGGCGGAAAGAGTGAGGCCAGGTCTGTTTCCAGTCTTTTTGCAATAATGAGGGTGGCCGGGCCTGCAAAACGGCTGTTTTTAAGTGATGCTATGGCATTTAAGGTACTTGCAGCGCAGGAGGCTGCGTTTATCACAAGCTGGATAATCTGCTCCGCCTCGCCTGCCATGACAGGCCGGAGCTCCTTGATGAATTTTTCAAGTTCCTGCCTTGACGGCGGCCTGTCCCATGTTCCCGTAAGCTCCCTGCATATCAACTGCCAGGTGTTTTCTGAAAGCCTGTGCCTGTCAATATGAAATATCGCAGCTTTTAAATCCCCGGGCAGGCGAATTTTCATGCACAATTTTTTTATGTATCTGAACTGCGCTTCAAGCCCTGAGACTATCAGCCACTTCATCCCGGTGCGGGTTAGTCTTGCAGCCTTGTTCCTGCTTGTGGCAAGTACCATATCCACCCTGCCTTCCCTGAAGGTAACGGCAGGAAAGAGCTTGATGCCAAGGCGTCCTTTCCCGGCCACCACTGTCTCAGGCAGGTTGTCAGGGTAGGTGTCAAGGGTGATGCCTTTTTTCTCCCACTGCCTGCGTGCCTTTTTTACCCCTGGCCTGTTTTTCAGCGTATCAGGGGCAGGGGCCTTGCCGGAACACAGGGTCTGCTGAAGTTTTTTAAGCTCATCTCCCTTTGCAATTACCTTTTTCCCACGTTCCACCACCTTGAAGTGCATGCGAAGATGGGCTGGCAGTTCCTGCTCCACAGGCCACATGTCCGGTGTTATTCTGATGCCCCTGAGCTTGAACAGGGCCTGTTCAATGGAGTGTCTGAGGCTGCCGGATTTATGGTCCATGAGGTCTATGATTTGTTCAGCAGTTGCTGGCACAGGCACCAGGGCCTTTCTTGCCTTTTTGGGCAGTCCCTTAAGCATTGTTTCCACCTTTTCCCTGAGCAGGCCGGGTACCAGCCATTCAAAGCGGGCAGGGTGCATGTCTTCGAGAAGGTGCAGGGGGATGATTGCAGTAACCCCGTCAGAGGGGTCCCCGGGCTGGAATCTGTACGTAAGTGAAATGGTGTGTTCACCTGACTTCAGATGTCCGGGGAACTGGGAAATTTCGTCTGGAACGCGGCAGTGTGATTTGAGAAATTCATCAGAAAGTCTGAGCAGGGAGTCGCTTCCGGCAAGCCTGATTGCCCGGGACAGGTCTGCCTGGCCGCAGATAAATTTCCCGGTCTGTTCTTCCAG
>WFRQ01000419.1 GCA_015486425.1 Deltaproteobacteria bacterium
TGAAAAAGAAGAGCTTTCTGGCCATTCCAACCTCCGGATTGCCTCATTCTTCGCACGTATCAGGTTTCATCTTAGGGACTGTCCAAAAATAACTTGCCAATTTCGCATCTCATCTTCAGGCCATTCTGACCCAAATCAGAGCGCGCCATCTTCCAACCTGTTTTTGGACAGCCCCTAAGCAGACGGGCTTCATACTGCATGGCCAACCCTGTGTAAAGCCGATAGCAGTAAAAATTGTAACTTCTCAATTACTTTGAGCCTTGAGCTTTAAGCTGTTTTCACGATAACTGCCATTCCCGGCGCGGGCACAACGAACAATGAAAATACGCTCTTGCAGTTTATTAAATTGTGTGCTCAAGGAAGTGGGGAAGCAGGAGCTTCCAGTTTATAGTTCCCAAACTGGAGTTTGGGAACCAGCAAATAGATACACTTCTCAATTACTTTGAGCCTTGAGCTTTCAGCTTTGAGCGATTTTCGGATAAAATTGAGCGTTTCATCACGCAGATGCTGTGACAGCCCCTTGGTGATACAGCATTATTTCAGTGTAAAAACCTGGTCTGATTTGGGCGGGTGCAGTCCCAGCCTTGCGCCTATGGGAGCCAGGTACTCCTTTCTGAGCAGCTTCTCTCTCTGTTTTTCAAGCTTGTTTCCTGTCTCGGCCAGCACCATGTGATCACTGTTCAGCCGCGCAATGTCATCTGATATGCGATTTACCTCATAGCTTGTCCACAGCCCGGTTGCCAGCAGCACAAGCGCTGCAAATATGCCTGCAATTTCCAGCCTCGACAGCCTGAAACCCGCGCTGCTCCTTGACTTCACAGGGCGTCTTCTCACTGAAGAGGGGCTGTAAACCCTGCGCCTCGGTGTTCTTAATGTGGCAGTTCTTATGTTCAATTACGCACCTCCTGGCAATGGTTCAACTCTCTTCTGTACGTTCCGCGACCCTGAGTTTCGCACTCCTTGCCCTTGGGTTAATGCTTATTTCATCTTCATCAGCAGTCAGCGGCTTCTTTGTCAGCGCCTTGAGCCTTGGGTCATCCCTGAAGGAGAATTTTACAAGCCTGTCCTCAAGAGAATGAAACGATATAATGCAAAGCCTTCCGCCAGGATTCAGGCAGTCAGGCAGCACATCAAGGGCATGTTTAAGGTTGTCAAGTTCCCTGTTTACTGCAATTCTCAGGGCCTGGAAGGTCCTTGTGGCCGGATGAATCTTTCGAGGATGGAACTTCCTCGGTATTGCCCTTGAAATAAGCCTGGCAAGCTCACCGGCAGTGTGTATCGGGCTTTGCTCCCGCTGTTCAGTAATTCTTTCTGCAATCCTCTTGGCCCATCTCTCTTCACCGTAAATGCGTATAAGCTCGGTAAGCGCCTCAACAGGCAGGTTGTTTACCAGATCAGAGGCCATCACAGAGCCAAATCTGTCCATCCTCATATCCAGCGGCTCTTCGGAATTGAAGCTGAACCCCCGGCCGCTGTGCTCAAGCTGAAACGAGGAGAGACCAATATCAAGCAGTATGCCATCAACTTTTTCTATTCCATTGCTCAATAGCAGTTCGGGTATGTTGGCATAGTTGGATTTAAGGAGCATGAACCGTTCCTTCCACTGCTCCACCCTTCGTCTTGCAAGTGCCAGGGCGTCATCGTCCCAGTCCACGCATATCAGCATGCGGATGTCAGGGCACGCTTCAAAAATGGACTCGGCATGACCTCCCATTCCCACAGTCCCGTCCACATAGAGGCATCCCGGCCTGAGGTTCAGGCCCTCGATAACCTGCTTCGTAAGTACGGATACATGGAGTTGTCTGTCAGCCACCGGTTCCCAGTTTTGCAAAGATATCGCTGCTGAATTTATCAAAGTTATCCCTCGTCTGCGCCAGTTCCGCATCTAAGCGTTCCTTGCTCCAGATTTCAAAAAAGTTCAGCATTCCGGACAGCATCACTTCCCTGTCCAGCCCCGCCTCCTTTCTGAGCGCTGCGGGAATCAGGATTCTTCCCTGCCCGTCAACCGGACATTCAACTGCAGCACCGAGAAAGTATCGTTTGAACGCTATGATATCAGGTGGTCCAAAGCTGTACTGGGCAAACTGTTCTTCTATAAGCCGCCACTCTTCAAAGGGATATGCCGCAAGACACGAAGGAAGGTTGGTAACTATGAGCTTGGAGTCATAGTTGGCCTTTAACACATCCCGAAAACGGGCTGGTATGCTCAGGCGGCCCTTTGCGTCAAGCACATGGTCCGACCTTCCTCTAAACATAAAACGGATTCCCCTTTATCCCACTTTTTACCACTAATTACCACTATAGAAAAAAGCTGTCCATACTGTCAAGGGGCAAAAAAGATATTTTTTAAGCTCATATGAGGTGTTTAATGACACAAAACGCCAATTTTTAAATTAAAAAAGAAGATAAGTTTTTATGGGAATATTAATAGGAATACAACATGATGTGATACTGAAAGAGAAATTCGCCATTTCGACCCATATATTGATGTTGAATATTCAGACAAAAAATTGACAATGAAATAACCCTGAAAATTGCGGCAAAACAGAGCGGGAACAGGGAGGCAGGCAAAAAAATACAGGGTATGGGCTGGAATAAAGAAAAACTGTCAATGATTACAGTGGGGATTTGGGGTGGTGCAAAGTGGTATGGAAAAGTGGTACAAAGTGGAATAGAGATTGTTTCGGGCCTGGGGCTATTGTTGACAAAGTATAGTGGGGAAAATAGGTTCCCTGATAGTATCTGCTCAGGGGGTACCGCATCTGCAGCACCCTCTGAGCAGATACGCGTCAAGTTGTTGTGTGCAAA
>WFRQ01000420.1 GCA_015486425.1 Deltaproteobacteria bacterium
CAGTATCCTCAATATCTTTTTCATTCACGTTGCGGCCAGAGTTGACATCAATGGATATCATTGCCTCAGTGGGCTCAATGACTATGTGCCCGCCAGCAGGAAGATGAACCATTGGGGTATAAATCTGGTCAATCTGCTCCTCAAGGCCATAACTTGCAAATATGGGCTGCTCTTTTTTGTAATGCTTGACTGCCGCGACCTGCCTTGGGGCTATAATGCGAAGGAACGCCTTGATATTATTAAATATCTTTTCATTATCCACCACGATTTCAGCTATATCCGTGGTGAGCTGATCCCTGAGGAAACGGGTGACCACATCTGCATCTTCGTATATGACACCTGGTGTCTTTGTGGACTTCACCTTGCCCTTTAGATTGTTCCAGAGCCGCACGAGGTAGCGAAGGTCCTTCTGTATATCCCGTTTGGGTATGCCGCTGCTTACAGTGCGGGCAATAAGGCCTACTCCCTCAGGCACCTTGCAGGTCTTGAGTATCTCCTTCAGGCGCTTGCGCTCTGACTCGTCCTCGATTTTCCTGGACACACCTACATGGGTGTTGCCAGGCATGAGGACAAGATACCGCCCTGGAATGGACAGGTACGTGGTGGCAAAGGGGCCCTTCATGGAGGTCTCTTCCTTGACTATCTGCACAAGCAGGGGCTGACCCTTTTCAAGAAGCTGGGGCGCCTGTTTGCGGTTTTCAGGGTTACCTGTGTAGTCAGGATGAATTTCGTTAAAGGGAAGATATGCGTTTTTCTTCCTGCCTATATCAACAAATACAGCCTCAAGGCTCTTTTCAATATTCTGGATTTTTCCAAGATAGATATTCCCGCGTGTCTGTTCATGAGCCTGGGTGGCTATGTCAAACGCCTCGAGTTTTCCATTATCTATCAGGGCTATGCGACACTCTTCAGGAGCCTCGCTGTTTATGATTATCTTGCAGCTTTTATTTTTTTTCTTCTGACTCTTGTTCTTTTTTGAAGCCATCAATCCTTCCGTATAGTCTCTTTTCTCCGGGCCGCACGCTGTAATGCCTCGCTGTATCTGCGCTTTTCATCTGCTGTTTCAGGTATGACCGGGGGGACACGGGCAGGTTTTCCACGGTGATCAAGCGCCACAAATGTAAGGTAAGCTGAACCGGTATGGCGAACTTCGCCTGTAAGCGTGTCCTCTGATTCCACCTTTACCCCCACCTCCATTGAGGTTTTGCCAGCCATGTTCACACTTGCCTTGAGGAACAGCAGGTCGCCGAGATAAACCGGCGAGTGAAAACTCATGCTGTCCATGGAAACCGTAACCACGTTACGGCGGCAGTGCCTGGATGCCACCACAAATGCGGCATTGTCAACCAGTTTCATAATTGTGCCGCCGTGAACGTTTCCTGCAGGGTTTGTATCTTCTGGAAGCATTACCTGCGCAAGACTTACCCTGGATGCAGCAACGGTTTTGCCCTCCATACCCATGAATCAGGCCCCTGCTCCGGTCTTGTCCGGTCTAAAATAGGTGCGTCCCTGGAAAATTTCTGTTTTTATCATCGATGCCCTGAGCATCTTGTCAAGCACTGTTTCCGCTGTCTCAGGCTCAATGCCAAGTATTTCTGAAATATCGTGTGCTGTCATGGGCCTGCGTTTCAGGATCTCCATGATCTCCACCTCCACCACAGGCATGAAACCTTCTCTTAATCTGCGGTTAAAATCAACAACCACTTCGGCTCTGCTGCCGAGAAATTTCCTGATTTCCTCCATGCGCTCCCTTGAAAGGGGCCTGGCCCAGGGCTCTGCCGGAGGACGTGCAACACTGTTAAGCTGAACCCTGTGAGGCCTTATCTGCTCCACTGCCTCCCTGAGCGCCGTGATATCATCAGGGCTGTCATTAAGCCCCTTCACAAGCAGCACCTCAAGCCACATCTCCCCGCGAAACTGCCTTGAAAGGTCAGTAAGCCCCTGCACTATGGAGCTGATATCCACACAATCAGCAGGGCGGTTTACCTTCCTGAAGGAACGGGGATGCACTGCATCAAGCGATGGCAGAAGGATATCCGCCTGACAAAGGTCATGCCTCACAGCCGGGTCCGGGACCATTGTACCGTTTGTAAGCACAACCACAGGCTTTCCGCACAGAGACTTGGCAAAGGATACAAGCTCACCGAGGCGGGAGTGCAGACAGGGCTCCCCTGAAGCTGTAAAAGTAAGGACGTCAAAGGGATGCCTGCCTGAACGGAATACCGTTTCTATGTCACGCTTTATGTGGCTTACAGGAATATACTCTGCCCTGTCGCATGTAAATTTTTCAGTAATGCCCAGCTCGCAGTAAACACAGTTAAGATTGCAGGTCTTCATGGGGAGGATATCAACCCCGAGAGAGCGGCCAAGGCGTCTTGATGGAACAGGACCGAAACAGTATTTCATAATACGGCTAATTTAGCCCTGATACATGGGGTGTCAAGCATTGTCCTGATTTCAGGCACAAAAAAGTGCAGCGTTTGTTCACCATGACCCTGTGAAAGATGAACAGACACCCTGCAAGGGAGCATTCCCTGTTTGTCCCGATATCATAACGTACTGCGGCTGTGTAACTTTTTGAGACCGGTTCTGAAACTGTCATGAGGTGTCACCACATTGTAACTATATGGTAACTTCTCAATAAGTCCGTATAAATTCTTCTGTATCTGCTTACAGGGTGCTGCAGATACAAGGCGGAGGACGCGCAGGCGTACAACACCTACTTCAATCGTCTGACAACGCCGTAGATGCGGTACCCTGTGAGCAGATACGTTATATGCAGCTTTTCTCGCAGACCAAGTCTCCAAAAGCCACACAGCCTCCACAATTTTGGAAAAGGCGGGACAAACAGGAAATGCTCCTTTTCGCCATTGCGGCCAAGTTTCATGTGGCAATATTAGAATTTTAGTTTATTATTTAGTGTTTACCA
>WFRQ01000421.1 GCA_015486425.1 Deltaproteobacteria bacterium
GAGCCTGAGGCAGGGTTCACAAAAGAGACCATGTGCGGGGGGGCTGAAAACAAATTATGAGCCATCCAGACTTCTGCATGGAGATAGACGGAGTTTCAAAGACTTTTACTTCCGGCAGACGCAGGGTAAAGGCCCTTGATAATTTTTCGGCAAGGGTCAGGAGCGGGGTTGTAACCGGGCTTATAGGCGCTGACGGTGCTGGAAAGACCACGCTCATGCGTATTGCCGCAGGGCTTCTTGTACCCGATTCCGGCTCTGTTACCGTGCTGGGCATGGATTCCGCCACAGATTATCTCAATGTCCAGTCATCCATAGGGTACATGCCCCAGCGTTTTGGTCTGTATGAAGACCTCTCTGTCCGTGAAAATCTTGACCTTTACGCAGATCTCCATGACCTTCCAAAGGCAGGACGCAAGGCTCGATATGATGAGCTTATGGAGATGACAGGCCTTGCGCCTTTTATGAAACGGCTTGCAGGCAGGCTCTCAGGCGGAATGAAGCAGAAGCTGGGTCTTGCCTGCTCCCTTATGAACGTGCCAAGGCTGCTAATCCTGGACGAGCCCACGGTTGGGGTGGACCCTGTATCCCGCCGGGAGCTCTGGGAGATTGTGTACAGGCAGGTGCGGGAGGAGAAGATGAGCGTGCTCCTGAGTACCGCCTATCTTGATGAGGCAGAGCGATGTGAAGATGTAATCCTTGTGCATCGCGGGCGGGTACTCGGGCAGGGCGCTCCCAGGACATTCAGTTCCGCCATAAGGGGGCACAGTTTCATGCTCACTCCCGGAAAGGCTGGAAAGAGAAAACTGCAGGAAGAACTTTCCGCCACTGAAGGCATAATTGACGCCATTATTTCCGGCTCAAAGGTAAGGCTTGTAACTGCTGATGAAATGGACGCAGGTCAGGTGGAACAGCGCTTTGGCAGTGGGGAGAGCTTCAGGGCTGAGAGCGTGCCACCGCGTTTTGAGGACGCTTTTATCCGCCTTCTGAGAGAACAGCCTTCTGAGAGCGAGGAAGGAGTTTCAGGTCTTAAGCCCGCTTCCGTTGAGACAGCGCCGGTATCCGGCAGTCGCGATGAAGAGGTAATTGTGGTTGAGGACCTGGTGCGTCGTTTCGGTGATTTTTATGCAGTAAAAAACATAAGTTTTTCAGTAAAGCGCGGAGAGATATTCGGGCTTCTTGGCGCAAACGGCGCAGGCAAGTCAACGACCTTCCGAATGCTCTGCGGCCTGCTTCCAGCATCAGGAGGAAAATTGATGGTTGCAGACAACAACCTCCGGACAGCCGGACCAGAGGCCAGGGCAAGTGTTGGCTACATGGCGCAGAAATTTTCCCTCTATCCGGCCCTGACTGTAATACAGAACCTCAATTTTTTCAGCTCTGCCTACGGCCTTGAAGGCTCTTTCCGCAGGGAGCGCATTAAATGGGCACTTGATTCCTTTCAGCTTGAGCACGTTAAGGATGCCAGGAGCGCAGACCTGCCCCTTGGCTACAAGCAGCGCCTTGCCCTTGCCGCGGCTCTCATGCATCTTCCTCCAATTCTCTTTCTTGATGAGCCTACGTCAGGAGTGGATCCCCTGGCCCGCCGTGAATTCTGGCGTCATATCAATGCACTGGCTGAATCAGGTGTAACAGTAATGGTGACTACCCACTTTATGGAAGAGGCTGAATACTGTGACCGGATAGTGATAATGGCAGAGGGAGAGATACTTGCAAGGGGAACCCCGGAGGAGCTTAAGGGCAGGTTCCGCACAGAGGATAATCCAAATCCCACCATGGAAGATGCGTTCATTGCCCTTATTGAAGAGCACCAGCGCATTGGGGAAGAGAGGGATAGAACATGAATGGCAGTCTTGAAAAACAGGATGCAGCGAGTTTTGCCAGACCTGGAAACCCAGAAACGGGACACGCAGGGGCTGCAAGGCGCGGGATAAACCGTACCCGGCTCAAGGGGCTTGTGCGCAAGGAGAGCCTTCAGATAATCAGGGACCCTTCAAGCATCGGTATTGCATTTGTGCTTCCTGTGGTGCTGCTTCTCATATTTGGCTACGGTGTCTCCCTTGACGCGCGTCATGTACCAGTTGCATTGGTGGTGGATAAACCCTCGCAGGAGGTTTCAGATTTTATAAGCGGTTTTGCCCACTCTGAGTACTTCAGCCCACAGGTTATGAACTCCATCCAGGAGGCAGAGAATGCAATGATGCACCGCCTTGTGGATGGCATAATCTGGTTCCGGTCTGACTTTGGCAGGCAGATGTTTCTTAACGGCAATGCGCCGGTTGAGGTGATACTTAACGGCATAGACGCGAACAAGGCCCGTATAACATCAGGGTATGTCATGGGTGTATGGGTCAAGTGGCTTGAGCGTTATGCAGCCGAGCGCGGTGTGAACCTCAGGATGCCTGCGCAGATAAAGCACAGGGTCTGGTTTAACCCGGCGGTTCGGAGCCGTGATTTTCTCGTTCCAGGGCTTATCGCCGTTATCATGACACTTATCGGCGCCATGCTCACTGCCCTTGTTATTGCCAGGGAGTGGGAGCGCGGCACAATGGAGGCCCTGATCGTGACGCCCGTAAGCAAGATGGAGATACTGGCAGGCAAGGTAATTCCCTATTTCTTACTTGGAATGGGAGGAATGGTTGTATCTGTTGCCATGGCCATATGGATATTTGATGTGCCCCTCAGGGGGTCATTCCTGGCGCTTTCAGCAGGCTCCGCTCTCTTCATGCTCACAGCCATATTCATGGGGCTTCTCATATCCACAGCCGCCGGAAGCCAGTTTGTAGCAGGCCAGATAGCCATTGTTATTACGTTCCTTCCGGCCTTTATCCTGTCAGGTTTCGTGTTTGACATTACCTCAATGCCCGTGCCCATACAGTGGATTACGCATCTTGTGCCAGCCCGCTACTTTGTAAGCATGCTGCACACGCTCTTTCTTGCAGGTGATATCTGGCCGATATTTTTAACAAACTGCCTGTGGCTCCTGGGAATGGGGCTTGTTTTTATGATGATAACAAGGCGGAAATTTCACAAGCGGCTTGAGTAAGATTACTCAAAATAAGAGAGACTTGTCATGATTAAAAAGATATTTGCTCTGATGATAAAGGAGTTTATCACCATCCTCACGGACAAGAAGAGCCGCATGGTGCTTATCATGCCCCCTGTTGCCCAGCTTATTGTCTTTGGATACGCAGCGAGCTTTGACCTTAACCATATCCCATTTGCCGTCTATAACGAGGACCCCGGGCCTGCCTCAAGGGCCCTTATATCCCGTTTTGAAGGCTCCAGGACCTTTGAGCTTTACGGCATGCTGGATAGTGATGATCAGGTAGCCCCGGTGATAAACCTTCAGAAGGCGCTCATGGTAATACACCTTGGGCCAAAGTTTTCGGAAAATATCAGGCTCAGGCAGCCTGCGGATATACAGGTGATTCTTGACGGGCGTAACTCCAACACGGCGCTCATTGCGTTAAACTACGTGCACTCCATTGTACTTGATTTCAACCAGGATTTCGCAGGCGGAATCGGAAAGGGAGTACCCCCTGCAAGGCTCGTGGTAAGATCGTGGTTTAACCGCACCCTTAATTCGCACTGGTTCATCATTCCCGGCATTGTCGCACTGCTTACCCTTGTTGTGACCATAGAGATAACGGCCCTTTCCATTGCCAAGGAACGTGAGGGAGGCACCTTTGACCAGCTTCTCATAACTCCAATGACCCCGTTTCAGATACTGGTGGGGAAGTCCCTGCCTGGTTTTATTATCGGTGTGCTCGAGGCATCGTTTATCGTATTCATGACTGTTGTATGGTTTGATATACCCCTGAGGGGCAGCATTCTTGCGCTCTATGCAGGCATCCTGGCATTCCTGCTTGCTGCAATAGGCATCGGGCTTATGATTTCTGCCATTTCCGTAACCCAGCAGCAGGGGCTGATGGGTGCATTCCTGTTTCTTGTCCCTGCTGTTATTCTTTCAGGTTTTGCAACACCCATAGAAAACATGCCGGAGTTCATCCAGTACATTACATACATTAACCCCATGCGCTACCTTCTGATAATAGTAAGGTCAGTGTTCCTGGAGGGCGCATCCTTCAGCCTGCTCTGGCAGCAGTATGTGCCCATGCTTCTTATTGGTGTGACAACTCTGGCCACTGCCGGGATAATGTTCAGGAAGAGGATGTATTAGGCAAGCGGGAAGTTTTTTTGTATCTGCTTCCAGGCGGGCGCAGATACTGATAGGACGCAGATAAACGCAGACTTCGTACGCAGATAAAAAATAAAAATGAAAAGGTAGCATGCCCTGTTTGTCCCAATATCATAACGTGCTGCGGCTATGTAACTTTTTGAGACTGGTTCTGAAACTGTCATGAGGTGTCACGAACTTTATATGCAGGTTTTCTCGCAGAACAAGTCTCAAAAAGCCACACAGCCTCCACAATAATAGAAAAAGCGAGACAAACGGGGAATGCTCTCAATGAAAATACGCTCTTGCTGCATGTGACATTGTATGAGCAAATAACAGCTTCTTTTACTTTGAGCCTTGAGCTTTCAGCTTTTAACGATTTTTGGATAAAAATTGAGCGTTTTGCTATCGCAGATATGAATTCCCTTGACACTGTATTGCTATATGGCTATATACAAGAATAATGGAAACCAGATCATTAAAACAGACTGTTCAGAAACTTAAGGCATTGGCGGATCCAACGCGTATCAGGCTGCTTGCCATGTTGAGCCAGAGGTCTCTTTGCGTGTGTGAGCTAACCTTTGCCCTGGGGCTTGCCCAGCCCACTGTCTCCAAACACATGAAACAGCTTGAGGATGCAGGCTTTGTCAGCAGGGAACGTGACGGCACCTGGATAATCTACTCCATTGATGCGCAGGATGAGCTTAGCAAAATGCTGCTTGAGCCTGTGATGGAGAGTGTGCTTTCTGATAATGAGTGCAGAACGCTTATTAAAAAACTTGAAGGCATTGACCGGAGCTGCATTTCCGGAGACGGCAGGTGTATAAAGAAGCATATAACTCCCCGGTATGGCAGAGAGGCGCATGGAGCATGAAAAAGGTTCTTTTCCTCTGTACTCAGAATGCGTGCAGGAGTCAAATTGCTGAGGCCGTTGTAGGACAGGAGCTTGAAGGGCTTGTGCAGACTTTTTCCGCAGGCACAAAGCCTGCCGAGGTTCATCCCCTTGCAAGGCGCGTGCTTGAAGAAGACGGGATTGATATTTCAGGAGCGCATTCAAAGCATATTGATGAGTTCCTGGGAGATAAATTTGACCTTGTGGTAACTCTCTGCGGTGGGGCTGCTGAAACCTGTCCCTTCTGGCCCGGACAGGGAAGGCGCATACATGTTGGCTTTGATGATCCGGCAAGGGTGGAGGGCAGTGAAGATGAACGTCTTGCCGCTTTTCGCAAGACTCGTGATGATATAAAAAGGCGTCTTGTGCCCCTGGTTCGAAAGGAGCTTAACCTCTGAATTTTTTAAACCTAAATTGAGCGTTTCAAAATGTGGAAAATAATTTTTTTAATGAAATTAAAAGGAGTTACATCGATTATAATTTTTCAATTTTGAAACCCTTCGGGATTGTCGTCTTTACCGCATCTCCTTTGTCATCGGAATCCCCATATAGCGTACACTATAATGGGAATTCCTCTTTCGCGGATATGCAGCAAATCCGAACAATCGCTCAAATTAAAATGAGTATGGCAGGTTTTTGTGAATTTTTTCTGGTGGAGTGTTTGATATATTGATGTATGTCAATATGACCATATCTAATAACGGAAAGTGCAGGAGATTAATGACAAATGTCTGAACATGTAGCTGAAAAGCTGTCGTTTCTTGACCGGTATCTTACGCTCTGGATTTTTGCCGCAATGGCAATCGGGGTTGGAACAGGTTACCTTTTCCCTGGAGTTACCGATATTATCCACTCCTTTCAGGTGGGTACAACAAACATCCCCATTGCCATCGGCCTTATTCTCATGATGTATCCGCCCCTTGCAAAGGTTCGATACGAAGAACTTGGCGAGGTGTTCAAAAACGGCAAGATACTTGGCCTTTCACTGGTTCAGAACTGGATAGTTGGCCCCATACTCATGTTTGTGCTGGCTGTAACCCTGCTCCAGGGATACCACGAGTACATGGTGGGGCTCATAATGATAGGCCTTGCCCGCTGCATAGCCATGGTCATCGTATGGAACGAGCTTGCGCACGGTGATACCGAGTACTGCGCAGGGCTCGTTGCCTTCAACTCAATCTTCCAGGTCTTTTTCTACTCTGTTTACGCGTGGTTTTTCATTACATGGCTGCCCCCTGTGCTGGGGCTTGGCAAGGCCGTGGAGGTAAATGTCTCCATGGGGCAGATTGCCCACAGTGTTTTCATCTACTTAGGGATACCATTCATAGCGGGCATGATCTCGCGCTATGCCGGCCTCAGGATCAAGGGCAGGGAGTGGTACGAGAAAAAATTTATCCCTGCCATAAGCCCAATAACCCTTACCGCCCTGCTTTTTACCATACTGGTAATGTTCAGTCTCAAGGGAGAGTATATTGTCGAGCTTCCCCTTGATGTAATCCGAATTGCCATACCTCTTACCATCTACTTCCTGGTCATGTTTTTCATATCCTTCTATATGAGCGCAAAGGCAGGGGCTGATTACAAGCATACCGTTACCCTTTCTTTTACCGCGGCGTCAAACAATTTCGAGCTTGCAATAGCCGTAGCCGTGGCTGTTTTCGGTATTAACTCCGGCGCTGCGTTCGCAGCGGTTATAGGCCCGCTGGTAGAGGTGCCGGTTCTGATCGGGCTTGTAAACGTGGCATTGAGATTAAAGGGAAAATTCTTTCCGGAGGAGTCTGACACGGCCCCAGAGGCTGCATAACAGGATGATGAAAAAATGCGTAACTTCTCAATAAATCGTGTAAAATCGTCTGTATCTGCTTACAGGGTGCTGCAGATACAAGGCGGAGGACGCGCAGGCGTAGTTCCTGTACTTCAAGCGTCCAATTCAATCGTCAGGCAACGCAGTAGATGCGGCACCCTGTGAGTAGGTACAAAAAATGCTTAAGATTTTTACCATAATAGCAGACATTATTGTTTACCAGTGGCTTGGCATGGACCCCGAGACCCATCTTGCCGAGTCCCTGCACTTCTTTATTGAAGACACTACCAAGATATTTTTCCTGCTTGCCACAATCATCTTTGTCGTGGCAATCATCAGGAGCTTTTTTCCGCCGGAGCGTACCC
>WFRQ01000422.1 GCA_015486425.1 Deltaproteobacteria bacterium
CTGTCAGGATGGAACTGCTCTATTGCATCAAGTTTCTCTCCAATACCCACCAGTTTTACCGGCTTGCCGGTAACTGACTGGATGGAGAGCGCTGCGCCCCCTCTGGCATCACCATCAAGTTTAGTGAGAACCACGCCGGTGATAGACAGGTCTCTGTCAAAAGCTCCTGCAATATTCACAGCGTCCTGGCCTGTCATGGCATCTGCCACCAGAAGTATCTCCTGGGGGGAAACCGTCTCCTTTATCTCACGGAGTTCTTCCATGAGTTCTTCATCAACGTGCAGCCGACCGGCAGTATCAATTATAACTGTATCAAGGTTATTAAGCCCTGCCTGAGCCACTGCCTGACGGGCTATTTCCGCTGGCTTCATCGAGGTATCGGACGGAAAAACAGGTATACCAAGCTGCTTGCCAAGCGTCTCCAACTGCTTGATGGCTGCAGGCCTGTAAACATCGGCTGGGACGAGGAAGGGCTTTCTGCCTTTTTTTCTGAGCCAGCGGGCAATCTTTCCCGCACTGGTGGTTTTGCCTGAACCCTGGAGACCTGCCAGCACTATTACCGCAGGTTGACGCCCTGCAAGATCTATCTGCTGATTGCTGCTTCCAAGGAGTGCCACAAGTTCATCATGGACAATCTTCACCACCTGCTGACCAGGCGTCAGGCTGTCCATTACCTCGTGGCCCAGCGCACGCTTTTTGACCCCGGCAATAAACTCCTTGACAACCTTATAATTTACGTCTGCCTCAAGAAGCGCAAGGCGCACCTCTCTGAGCCCCTCCTGAATCTGCTCCTCAGAGAGTTTTCCGTAGCCTTTCAGCTTTTTGAATACCTTGTTAAGGCGATTTCCAAGCGATTCAAACATTTATTAAGAAAATTTCATTCCTTACCGATTATTAAAATAGCTGCGCTTAAAGCAGCAAACCGAACAAAGTTACTTAAAGCTCTTCTCTGTGTCAAGACGTAATGCCTGATCCGACATTTAAACCACTGTTTTTCAGGCTAAATGATGAAAAAACAGGGATAAGAGAAGTAATGCGGGGCAGAATGTACAAAATGACGCCTTATGCTGTTGCTTTAATGAATTTACTTTGTTAATAGTAAATTCGCATGTGGAAAAATTTTACTGTTGTGTGATACTTAATTCCGCACACAACAGCATACCTTATTCTATGCTTTTGGCCCGGCATCCTGTGACTGCATGGAGAGCGGTCCAGGTCCCATGTCCGTGGTTAGTAAATGATATCTGTGAGTGTGAATGAATCTGATAATTGGTCAAAGTGAACCGGTAAACCGCCTTAAGGAACTTATCAGACAGGTGGTGGATACTGATCTGAATATCCTCATATGCGGTGAAAGCGGCGTTGGTAAGGAGCTTGTTGCGCGCAGCCTGCATGCGCAGTCTCAGCGTGGCAACAAACCACTTGTAAAAGTAAACTGTGCGGCCCTCCCGGGTGAACTCCTTGAAAGTGAACTTTTCGGTTATGAAAAGGGGGCATTTACCGGGGCCAACATGCAGAAAAAAGGAAAATTCGAGCTTGCTGAAAAAAGCACCATATTCCTTGATGAAATAGGCGATATGTCCTTTGCTCTGCAGGCAAAACTCCTTCAGGTCCTTCAGGACTCGGTATTTTCCAGAGTAGGCGGCGTGGAAGATGTTCAGGTAGATGCATGGGTCATTGCTGCCACGCATCACGACCTTGAATTTGACGTGCAGAATGGCAAATTCCGTGAAGACCTCTACTACCGCCTGAACATGATTAAAATCGTGGTACCGCCACTCAGGGACAGAAAGGAAGATATCCCACTTCTATGTAAACACTTCATGCGCCAGCACAAGGGGCTGGCAAAGGGCAGGAGTGTTGTGCTTGGCAGGGAACTTGAAGACCTCTTTCAGGAGTATAACTGGCCTGGAAATATCCGCGAACTTGAGAATTTTATTAAGCGTCTGATGGTATTCGGAGATTCAGGACCTCTCTGCAAGGAACTGAATATGAAAATCAAGAATTCCGATGGTTCAAAGACATTTTCTGAAACATGGGTCCCTGATAAATCAGCCCTTGATGCCATACTGGCAGACTGCAGAGCAGATATGAAACGGGGCTTTCCGTCACTTAAGTCCATCAGCAAAAAGAGCATTGCCGTAATCGAGGGTATGGTAATAGAAGAGGCACTGAAACGCACAGACGGAAACAGAAAGCAGGCCGCTGAACTGCTGCAGATAAGCTACAAGGCTCTTCTCTACAAAATCAAAGACTACGGAGTGATGATTCCAGGCCAGCTTCCGCCTGAATAAGAAACAATTGCCAGGGGACTGTCCAAAAACAATTTCCCGATTTAAGGTCTTACCATGCAGGAGTCGCACCGCGCACCTTAAGTATTCGTATTGATTCAGCAAAGGGAATGGTATCGTTTTTTAAGCTGATCTGAACAATTACAAATACTCTTCGTATGCTCCGATGTTGCCAGTACCTAAACCCCAGTCCGGTAACCAGTTGCCAATGGTACAGTCATATATTCAGCCCCATGCTGATAATAACAGCGGGCGGCTTCTCAGCCTACTGGTTTATCAGAAATTTCGGCATTTTTAACCGGCCTTCTTGCATAGAAACGGGCCTCTTCTGCCAGCATATCAGCCACATCCTCTGTGATAAAACGTGAGGCGCA
>WFRQ01000423.1 GCA_015486425.1 Deltaproteobacteria bacterium
CTACAGCTTTCACAACCTTCTTGTCTGGCTCCTGATTTATCTTGTTGCAGGCCCGTTCATAACCGGCCAGCATGCAAAGACAATTCTCTCCATAGGGATATCCCTGGTGCTGTTCTTTGCGGTATATGCCATAAACACACGGGGCATAATGTTCAAATACGTCATAGGTTTCATGGCCTCAACCCTGTTACTCTACTGGCTGGATGCATGGGACATTATCGGCTTTTCAAACCTTGCAAGCAGGGGCCTGATTATCATCTATGTGGGCCTGCTCATATACTCCTTCAGCAAATATGTGCTTACTGCCCGCAAAGTTACATCAAGGCTTATCAGCGCGACCCTGTGCATCTATCTACTTCTCGGTACTCTCTGGGGAGTGGTGTATAATGTGCTGGATATCATTATGCCCGGTTCATACAGTGGGAATCTCCTTGCACATGCCACGGACGCCACCGCCAGATTCCAGCACTTTCAGTACTTCAGCTTTGTAACTCTGACCACCCTGGGTTATGGAGACATCCTCCCCCAGACCGAGGGGGCTGCAGCCCTGTGTCAGGCAGAGGCTGTCATAGGCCAGTTCTTCATGGCAGTGCTTGTGGCACGGCTTGTTGGAATCCAGGTATCACAGCAGTTTGCATCACAAAACAGTGATCAGAATTGAACGTTTCAAGAAAAGCGAAAAAACATGCCACTCCCGTACAATGGAAAAAACGCTGGACAGTTACATTTTGAAATGCTCCCAACAACACTCAACTAATGCTTTCCTGCATCAGTCTCAACCTTGTCTGCAATATTCTCACGAATATCAGACAGGGACTCATGGAATTTCTCCTGATCCCCATAGTCCAGAAAGTGATAGTAGTAGCGGTGGCGGTACACCACCTTTTTGGCATGCTTGATAGGGCACCAGAACAGCTCCGTGCGGGCAGCCACCTCTGCCACAAACCCCATGAGCCCGTTGAAATAACTGCAGTACGCACAGTTAAGCTTTTCAATCACATTCAGATACCCGAGATAGTGCCTGTCAAAAACAAGATAGTCCCGCCTTTTAACCCTTGGTATGCCGTAAACCCTGAAATTAACCGCCTGGTAGGCCATGACCCACAGGTCAAGCATCACAGCAGGTATAATGACGGAATAAATTATCGGTGCTGTGAGCATAAACAGCAGAGGGGCCTCTGACAGATACCTGAAGAGTCCGATCAGGGCCTCCCTGTGCCTGCGCATGGTCTCCTGATCAAACTTTACGCGGCTGCCCTCGAGGATGTAACGGCCCTTATCCTCTTCCTTGTGCAGTTCATCTTTCAGCTCTTCTTCGAGAGCAGTGATCCTGTTTACAATGTCTATTATCTTTTTGTTCATCAGTATTTCCCATGACTCAGCCCTACTGAGGGCATAAGCAGGCTCTCAGAGTACCGCCTGTTCATTTTCCATATATGCTTGCAGAAGGCCATATTACTGAAGCCTCGGTATGAAACTTGAAATCCGTGGCAACCCACTCACCGGACGTGGAGCGATATGCCTGAATGCGGGCAAAGAGCGGCCCCCTGGTGTAATTCATGATAAACAGAATCATATGAACACGTTTGGAAATCCTGTGGTTATCCACCACTTCGTACCCTTCATACTTGCCATAAAAATCTTCCACCTGCCTCAGGACATTGGCCTGGGACATAACCTCCTTGCTTCCTTCAAGCGCACTGCCCTTGACCCAGCTCTCAATGGCCTGTCGGGGTCCCCCTGACAAATAGGCGTCAAGCCCCCGTGTTACCACACTAAGCGGAGTATTCTTAACGTCCGCATGAGTCATAACCGGAATCAGCAGCAATATAACAGCAACAACAACACTCTTTCGCATCTCTTTCTCCTGTAAAAATCCTTTTCAGACACGTACTTGACAGAATCCTGCCCCAACGCCGGGCTCCATACCTTCACTGACGTATTCATACCTGAGTTGAGATTTCAAAATATGGAAAATTGTCATCACCTGAATTGCGCAGGCAGCATTAACATAGGGGCCGTGTAATTATGCAATCAGGACAACAGTGGCATTATGACGCACTCAGGCAGGCACGCTGAACATATACTGACATATACTGCCTGACTTGAGCGATTGCAGGATTCAGCTTCAAATTTCTGAAAAGCTCAATGCACTGCAACTATTCAGCGTTTCGTATAATGCACGTTTTAAGTCAGGGCGCCGTAGTATTATTCATTCGTCGCACGGCCCTTCCATGATGTCATAATGAGGGAACAGAGGAAAAAGCACAAGAAGCAATATATGGTGAAAGGTGAAGTGGACAAGCGAACTGAGGGCTATTCGGCATTCTCACTGGGATATATTATAATCCGGTCTCTGCCTCCACGCTTTGCCTGGTAAAGTGCATCATCCGCATGTTTAAGCAGGGTCTCTGAATCTGTTTCAACAGCCAGCGAACATGCCAGCCCAAGGCTTACAGTGACCATACATGAGGTGGTTTTATAGACAAAGGGCTTTTCCTTAATGGTTTTCATGACACGCTGAGCAATCCTGATACATTCAGCCCTCTCCGTATCTGCAAGGATTAGCACAAATTCTTCCCCTCCATACCTTGCAAACGTATCATACTGCCTGACTATTTTCTGAATCCTTGCGCTCAACTCCTTAAGCACCGCATCACCAAACAGATGGCCATACTGATCATTAATTTTTTTAAAATAATCAATATCAAGCATGACACAGCATACATTTTTGCCATTTCTCCCAGCCCTTTCCAGTTCTTCTCCCAGTCGTGACATCAGATACCTGCGGTTGAAGATTCCGGTAAGCGGATCTTTGAGAGCCATATCGCGGATTTTTTCCCTTGCCCTGTTAAGCCTGCCTTCAAACCGGTGCATGAACAGATAAAGAGTAAAAATTGCCACTACAGTAAAACACGCTGCGAGAAGCAGAAACTCCCTGACTGTGGTGTCATGAAGATCGAGGAGGTTCCTGATGTTGAATTTTACACGTATCCCGCCCCTTATGTCACCGACCTTGTAACCCTGATCCCCGTGGCACTCGAGGCAGCTCTGCTCCACAAAAAGAGGGGCGATATAATTAAAATAAATCTCTCCGCCCTCTTTGGACCTTGAATAAACCTCATCCGCGCCCCTCTCAAAGTCCTGAAGCGCCTTTCGCTCAAATTCATCAGGGGCATTTGCAGGATTAATCGGCTTGAGACTGGTGATATGAAAGCTGCAGATGCTCTCTTTGCTGGTGAGTTCAGACACTTCCCTTGTCATAAGGGCAGGATTCTTTAAAGTGAGCGTAACGCCATCAACTGTGTGAATATCTGGATTCTTGAGATAGGGATTTGATTCCACACCAGGCCTTTTTCTCACATATACACCGCCATATCCGGCATTCCAGCGGCGCATCAGCACAATATTATTAAAATGGGACCTGGCTGTTGCCAGCATTTCTTCCTTGAGAATAATCTGGCTCCTTAAGAACAGCCCTACACACGCGGCTATAACAATTGCCGTCAGTAGCAATGACAGGGCCCCGAAAAGCAGCCTGCACTCCTTTTTTTCCTCAAGCAACCCGGATTTGATATCCTGCATTATGTGGAAATCCCTTTATCCAACCCGCAATGGTCATATTCACATGGGCAGCGGAGCAATTATCCTCGCCTAAAAACTTTCATGTTGCACCGGCCACACATTACAACCCACAGAGACATGGAAAGTACACGCAAAAGGCCGTGCATTTTCCAGTAAAGCAATGACAGAAACAGTGTAATATTCACAGAGTGAACGGTTTTATTTTTTATATTATCGGCAGGAAAGGTTTATTCCCTGAATGCAG
>WFRQ01000424.1 GCA_015486425.1 Deltaproteobacteria bacterium
AATTAGAGTTTCTTTTACTTTGAGCCTTGAGCCTTGAGCTTTCAGCTTTGAGCTATTTTCGGATAAAATTGTAAGTAAAAAACATTTTCCGGTGCAGGTTAAAGGGGATTGGGACATGTTAAAAAATCAGGTGATGACCGGGGGAGAAAGAGGCAGGGTTGAACTGTTCCTATGGATACTGTTTGTCTGTACATGTCTTCTTTTCAGTACCTTTTCCATAACCTGTGCCATGCAACCTCCGCGTCCAGGAGAAATTCGTCGTCTTAAGGCAAAAGGGGAATTCAAAAAACGATACGATTTCGTTAAAAAGCTGGGGAATGACCGGATGTCACCCAGACTGTTGCGGCGTTTCAGGGAGAAGACAAAGGTCATACGGAGAAAATATCTTAAGTCCAGGGGCATGGTCTTGCAAGAAGAGGATGTTGCAGTAAAGGGGGCCGGTCTCCCCAACGGTGGGGGCGAGGTGACAGGCGATTTTGTGCCGCCCTCTGACGATACAAGCGGGCTTCCGACCAAGGGAAATCCAAGGATTTTTGCGCTTCTCATCGAGTTCGCCGATTATCCTCATACCCTTTCACAATCACTCATAAATGAAATGTTGTTCGGAGAAGGCAATGCCGCCAACTATCCCAGGGAAAGCCTGAAAAATTACTATCTGCGTTCATCTTACGGCATGCTGGATTTGAGCCAGGGAATGACCTTTGCATGGTACCGGACCGCCTATCCACGATCTTCAGTTTCGCCATCCACCCAGGGACGGCAGAATCTGATCAGGGAAGCCCTGGATTACTTCGACAGTCTCGGACACGATTTCAGTCAGTATGACTATGACAACGATGGAGATATTGACTATTTCATTGTGTTCTGGACAGGCCCCAACACCGGGTGGGGTTCTTTCTGGTGGGCTTACAAGACCACATGGCTCGACATCTCCTCCTATACCATTGATGGGAAGACTCTTGGAGTGTATTCCTGGCAATGGGAAGCAGACAGTCCGAAGGTGGTGATTCACGAGACCGGCCATGCCCTGGGACTGGCTGATTACTATGACTACTCGTATCAGGTAGGTCCGTCTGGGGGAGTTGGTGGTTTTGATATGATGGATGCCAACGTTGGTGATCACAATTGTTTCAGCAAATGGCTTTTGGGTTGGCTGGAACCCCAGGTTGTTGCAGACGGTGTCCATTCCATAACCTTGGGTGATACTACAACCGGCGATTGTGTTCTTATATGGCCGAATATTGGTCAGGATGACATGTTCAGTGAGTTTTTCCTGGCACAGAACCGCCAGGCTACTGGAAATGATGAAAGCTTTGATTTTGCGCCAGACGGTCTGGCCGTCTGGCATGTGGATGCAACTTTAAATGGGGATGGCACCGGTTTCGCTTGCGACAATTCCTACACTCCGCACAAGCTGCTGCGGCTTATGGAAGCGGACGGGTTGGAAGAAATAGAAAATGCAGGAGTGGCTGATCAGGGCGATCTTTACAATGAAGGTGATGAATTAGGACCTGCCACCATTCCTTCCAGCCGAAAATATAACGATTATCCCTCATGCGTAAGGATCAGGGACATCGTGGACATGGGAGAGACCTCCGGCGCGTCCATTAGTGCAACATTTGATTTCGCCTGTGAATGTACGGTGCCTGCTCCAGCCATGCCGGAGACTATTATGCCTGCATATGGTGCAACAGGAGTTTCAACCACTCCGGTTCTGACGTGGGAGATGGTACCGGGTACAACCCTGTACAAGGTGGAAGTGTGCTACTATCCATCATGTATAGGTAATGTTCTGCATTCTGCGCTCGTTAACTCAAATTACTGGGATTATCCATATCAATTAGGTCAGGGACAGGATTACTGGTGGCATGTAATGGCAGTGGGAGAGTGCAGTGCAAGTTCATACAGTCCCATGTCGAAATTTACCACCTTCTGTGAAATTCCTCCATTTGATCCGCCCAGTTTAACAGAACCCGTAGATGGCGCTACGGATGTCCTGTTGCATACGGATCTGGCATGGCAAATCACCGATTTGACCGCGGACAGGAATTATGTGGAGGTATGCGAAGATCCGGAATGTTCCTCGGTAATTTGTTCCCTGGATCGTGATGTTGATCCTGAAAGTACGTTCCAGGAAGCTCAGAGTCCATGTCAACATCTGCAGAGCAGTACTCAATACTGGTGGCGTTCCCGTACGGGTAAGGGGTGCCGGTTAAGTGACTGGAGTGATGTGTGGTCTTTCACTACAGAATCGGTTCCGGATGCTCCAGTCCTTATGAGTCCTCAAGATGGGGTTTACATTCAGGACATGGAGCCCTTGCTCCAATGGGAACCGGTTACAGGGGCCGCAAGCTATGAGATAAAAGTCAAGATCTGTACTGAGGATGGTGATTGTGAAACACATTATCATTCCTGTGAGTACGTTACGGAACCGCAGTTTGTCGTCACTCCTCCGTTTCATGAAAACCTGCATTATGTCTGGTATGTCAGAGCTGTCAGTCCAACCAATGCCAAGGGGCCGAGTTCGGCAAAATGGAATATTCATACGTGTGGCGCTCCTCCATTGGTTAATGCTGCTACCATGATACCGGCTGATAACTCCCAGGCTGTTTCTCTTACGCCTTACCTTGATTGGGATCCACCGGAGGGTTTTGCCGGATCTTACGACGTCCTGATTACCACGGACCCCTATCAACAGAATGATGTGCGTTTTGCAAGTACTACAGGAAGTGCGTGGGGTGTCAATCCCCCACTGGAACCCGGCACAACGTACTACTGGTGGGTCAGGACGGCAGGAGTCTGCGGTACCGGCGAATGGACCATGGCAAGTTTTGTCACAACATATGAGTGTCCTACTCCTGAAGTTGCACCACTGCTGAAAGCACCAGTCCATGGAGATTTTTCCGTATCTCTGACGCCAATGTTAAAATGGGAGTTCCTTGGCATTGAAACGTCCAATGTGGAGGTATGTTCTGATATCTACTGTGAGGATGTAGTCAGGAGCTACAGTGCCGTGAGTAATCAGTGGATAGTGGACCCGTCCCTGGATCCCGCCACGCAGTACTGGTGGCGAGTGCAAAACGAAAACAACTGCGGGCTTGGCCCATGGAGCGAAATCCACACCTTCACCACTGGTGGATGCGCTAATCTTGCTACTCCAGACGTCACAGATCCCGGAGACACTATCAATGTCGGGCAAATGTACTTTGTGAGCTGGGCCCAGGTCCCTGACGCTCTGCAATACAGGGTACAGGAATCTACTACTGCCGCATTTTCCAAGACCACCACTACAAGTTACCTGGTAACGGATACTTCCATAAGTTTCAGTCATGATCATGTGAACTGCAGTGGAAATACATACTATTACCGCGTAAAAGCCCAAAATGACTGCAATATCGGGGATTGGTCCGAAACAGTGGACATGGAGATCAGGGGCACTGGAAGGCCCGGAACGCCGACACTTCTGTCACCGGAAGACGGTGCTGCCGGCCAGCCCACGGAACCTGCTCTGAACTGGAGTGATGTTGCTTGGGCTGACGATTACGATGTGCGCATCTGTTCGGAACCATCCTGTTCAACTATAACAGCATCGGCCGTTGTGACGGAAAGCTCATGGGCCGTAAACAGGAAACTTGCAAAAGGGACGACCTACTGGTGGCAGGTGCGAGCCAATAACAATTGCGGTACAGGCCAGTGGTCCGGCGTCTGGAGTCTGGAGCCTGACTGTGACACGCCGGGGATTCCTGCTGTAGTGGATCCAGGAAAATCCGTATTTCCAGGGCAGGATTATACGGTAAGCTGGCCACAGGTTGAAGGGGCCTTGGGGTACAGAATCCAGGAAGCGGACAATACCGCTTTTAACCGTGCTACCATTTATACTGTTGATCGTGGTACATCCATGATTTTTTCGCATCCAAATTCGGGATGCGGTCCCGATATCTACTATTACCGCCTTGTAGCCTACAATGATTGCGGCCCTGGCAGGATATCGAGCACAGTTGATATGGTTGTAAATGGAACAAATTCCCCGGGTACTCCCGTGCTCAACAGCCCGGAAGAAATGGCAACGGACGTATCCACCATGCCGATTCTGGAATGGACGGAAGTCCCCCATGCTGATTCGTATGAGGTGTATATTTGCGGCGACAGCGAGTGTGTAACCCTGTTGAGAAATATCATAGTAACGGAAAACCATTGGGCGGTTTATCCTGCTTTGTCTGAGGGAACAACATACTGGTGGCAGGTCGTGTCCAGAAACGATTGTGGCGCAAGGATGTCTTCACGCAGGCGTTTTACAACTACCTGTCCCCTGCCCGCAGCTCCTGCATTGCTTGATCCAGGGATTACCGTTGAATCCGACGAAGGTTTTTCCGTAGCATGGACATCTGTTCATGGGGCTACTGAATATTTTATAGAGGAAGGAATAGACCCTGTATTTTCCAGTTCCATAGTATATCGAACAACAGCGACTTCAATGGATTTTAAACACAACAATGCCGGTTGTATTCCTGCAAGGTATTACTACAGGGTACAATCCGGAAACTCGTGCGGGGCCAGCGTAGTATCTAAAACCGTGGATATGGTAGTGAACGGCCTTGACACAGACAGTGACAGGGACGGTGTCTGTGATTTGCGAGATAACTGTCGGGATATTCCAAATGAAGATCAGCGGGATACAGATCAGGACGGCATAGGAGATGCCTGTGATACCTGTTATCTGGATCCGGGAAATGACGTTGATGGTGACAGTATATGCGGTGATGTGGACAATTGCCCAACCATTCCAAATCCCGACCAGGCAGACAGTGATCATGACGGCAGGGGAGACGCCTGCCCAGTGGCTGATTTTGACAGGGACAGTGATGTGGATGGTGCTGACCTTGCTGCGTTTTCCGGCTATTTTGCTGTAAAACGTGCCGAGGCAGACATCAATAATGACCATCGCATAGACAAGGACGATGTGCAGATGTTCGCAGGTCAGTTTGGCACCAGTTTATGAATCATTGCCTGTGCGTTGTTAAAAAACGAATTTCCATGAAAGAGGGCTTCCCGCTATGGCAGGCCATGCGGGAAGCCTGATGAATCAATGTCATTCATTTAATCTCAGACTTTCCATATTGTATCTGTCGAATAAATATGGAATCTTGCAGGATGAGCATTGCCCCCTGTTTCCTTTGAATATTTTATTTTTTCTTATTTGCCCTGAACGCAGCTATGCCCAGAAGTCCTGCACCAAGCAGATATACAGCACCGGGTATGGGGACGGTGTTCTGCCCGAAATCCAGGGAGGCGTTGAAATAGGTGCCGGTAGTAAAATCATACCCTCGCCAGTTGAACGATACCTGATCATTGGTAAAAGCAAGTAGGCGGTCATCCCAACCGGACATGTTCGTATCAATCTCGACTCCCTGCAAGGAATTCCCCGAACTGTCGTCAAGGTTGCTGACTACCAGACCATTAAAAGTGTAATAAGAGGACCATTTGGAATTTAAAGTGAAATCAACGTTTATGCTGTACGCATCAACATTCACATCATAATTATGATAAGGCTTGCTGTTAAAATACGTAATGACTGCAACCGTATCTGCCGGGCCTTCTGCTACTACAGTATCAGCAGGTCCGAATATGGCAGTAGAATCGGTTTTATGCTCAATTGTAACAGTATCGCCTACCAAACTGGCTCCAGCGTTTCCTGCAAAGGTAAGAAATAATATAACCGCGAATAAAGATGAAAATTTGTTCATTTTGCCCTCCTTTGTCCGGCAATTTCAATGGAAAAGTGGTATCTCCCTTTTTCTAATCTGTCTGCGGGACCGGAAGGCGTGCAAAACCGGCATACGACATATGTACGGCGCAGAAAAATAGTTTCGGGGAGCGCATTAAAATTTAACATATATTAATTTGCAATAATTATGCCGAAATAAAAATCAAAAACATGCTAATTAACCTCGTATAAATTGCTATTTTTATGTATTTTGCGCTAAGGTGGTGGAAAAGTTTTACCCAAAAGGAAAATTTTTACATATAATTTAAGGAAGTATCCTGTTACCTTTAGTTCGAGATCGCAGCCAGCTTTCAGCTCTACATTGCAAACACCGTCTGTTGCAGCATGCTCTGTTTTTGTGCCACAAGAGCGCGTGCAACCTGTAACGGAATCATAAAGGGGAAAACTGATTGTAGGTGCGCTATCAAGCGCTGAGCATCAGGCATTACCTGTTCAGCACTTTACGGTAATGCGAAGGCTGTATGGCTCACTCGCCTTTGTGGTCATCAAAAAGGCCGTTTCTTCAATGCGCCTTCGCATTACTGTCAGGCGCTGTCTTTTGTATCATGCCTACTCATTGCCTATTATCACATCGTACCCTGACAGGGTCAGGGCCTTGTTAATCACCAGTGCGCCTCCCGAATATGTATTGACACTGCCTGCTTTGAAAATCAGTCTGGCGTTGTCTGGCGCCTGCGTAATGGCATCTTCAATATTGTGGTATGGACTGCCGGGACTGCCATCGCCTGAATAAACAGAACCTACGAACTTCACAACGTCGCGGGGAGCAATATATATTGTGTGATCCTGATTCAGTGGGAAAAGTGTAGAGTCCAGGGTGTACCACACGCTATGGCTTCCTGGGTCCTCCCAGCCCATGTTCATGAGGAATTGCCGGTCAGGGTCTGTTGTCTTGTCGTAACCGTACACCACATAGGCATGCCCGCCCCCCGAGGAGTTGGAGCCCCCAAGCAGGACAGGCCGCAGCCACTGGATTTCTTCAGCGATGTAATGAATGGTGTTGGAGTTTCTGGAAGGGTACACATAAATATCACCATCGTATTTGAAATTATCCCTCAGGGCCCCTGAGATATCGCCGTGGGATGGATCAGGATGGGAGAAACATGAACCAGTGCTCCATAAACCATAGTTCGATTCGCTTGCAACTCCCACGTGATAGCAGAGCTTTGCCACTTCCGCATCACCGGCATCGGGAGGGTCTGAATGGATATCATGCATAATGTCCCAGTTGTATGTGGCCACGGCCAGGTTTACGTACAAATCTCTGGTCTGCCGGGTGAGTTGATCATACAGATTATCCAGGGCTGTCTGATAGTCAGTATCTGAGTGGTTAGTTATTTTTATGTCATTCTTGGCCCCGTTAAGCAGACTGCCATCCCAGTATCCATTCATCTCGAGATAATCCCGCCATAACGGTAGAAGACTCTCCCATTTAAGGCGATTGCCGCCAGCCCAGCCCGCGGGGATTCCGGGATCTGTGGAAAGGAGCTGAGATTTCCAGTCTGTTGTGTATCTTACGTTATAGGCGGTATGTCCGGTACCGACTCCGGCGTCAGGCCACTTCCAGTAGTACATTATCTGTGCTGCCGCAAGGGCGTTGCATCCCACCACACAGTGTTCATCTGTCCCAGGGGTGAGGACAGGACAGCGGTCATTGTAAGGGGAGCCCTGGTGCCACTGGGCTGTAAAGTCCAGCTTCATTTTCACAGGCCCACTGTCATCCCCTTTTCTTTCTATATACTGACCTGCCTCCAGTTGCTGCCACAAAAAAGCCCGCTGTGTCAGCACTTCCTGGATGTCATCGGATGAGGCGCCTTTACTGGTAGAAATGGTGCGCAGGTATTCTGTCCTGTCTGCGATCTCTTTCAGGATATCCTGATAGCCTGGAATTCCTGGATTATAATTTCCTTTCGGGTTGTACAGATATACGGGCAGAACCAGATCGTCAGTCCCGCACAGACAGAATCCTCCATCGGAAAGTTCTGCAATATAGGCAACGGTTTTGCCGTTTACGATGTATGGCGTCATTTTTTCAACCACAGCATCAGGACGGGCATCAGCCGTGACATGCCGCACCCATGTTTCCACAGCGGCCCTAACATTATCAATGTCCTGTTTTTCTGCATGAGCGCCCGGTATGAATACAGTCCCCAGCAAAAGCGCCACGGCAAGAAAGCAACTCTGCATTATGGGTATTTTAAGTCTGAATAGTACCATCTCGCACCTCTCTATTGCAGGCCTACAAGAACAAGCACCAGCCCCTTGCCATCCTCAAGTTTTGTCATTGCCTTGCCGAGAATGGCACCCTGGGCCCGGTTATAGTCAGTGACTTTCATGGCATGTCCGGGAGTGGGAGATGTGGTAAGCAGATCTCCCGGTTTGATGGGACCATAGGAAGCATCGCATAACCCATACACACGCCCCACCAGCGCTACCTGATGGTCACCTTCAAGGGCATCAGCCTGCATCATGAGAAGCCCGGGACGAATGCCGCCTGCACCACTCACTATGCCTGCAACACAGCGATCATAAGGCTTCCTTGCAGGCTTGAGATTTCCAGGGTTGTCCGGATCAATGGCCACAACCATTCCCGGCCCTATCAATTCCGGTTCATTGAATTTAAAGGGTTCGGAGAGGTCGCTGCCTCCTGTAAGTTTAATGGAGCCAGCCACAGTCAGACGGCTTGTAGGGACCTGACTGCCTGTGCCTATGCCAACATTTCCACCCTGTGTAATGGTAATTCCGCCACTGGTATAGGTGCCTGCAGGGCATATTCGAAGGGAATTGAAAAAGCCGGTATCATTGAAAATATGATGCCTTACCGTGGTGTCGTCGCTGTAAAGCCGGAGCCCTGCGTCCTCACCGTCATTTTTGATAAAGAGGAATCCGTCAGTCCAGCTTGCCCCGCTGCCCTGGATCACCACCTTGGCTTCTGGAGCAGTGGTACCAACTCCGAGCCGTCCGGAAATAATGGTATTACCTGATACGTCAAGCCTGGCCTGGGGGGTGCTGGTGCCAATTCCCACGTTGCCTGCATGCTCAATAAACATCCGGTCAACACCATCGCTCTGAAATCTTATGTCAGCCCAGCCCCCTCCTGCGTTGGAATTTATAATCAGGCCCTGGCTGAATCCGTGTTTGAACTCTCCGAAGACATTTGCAAGCTGTCCCGTTGATACTCTAAGCCCTGAGGTGCCCTGGATCTCAAGATCGCTCCTTGGTGAATTCCTGCCAATGCCGAGACGGCCAGTGATATAGAGATCATCCGGTATGGTGCCGTTTTTCATGCCTGCGGCAACCTCTGCATAATTGGCCCTCATGGCATAGGAGGTAGCTGACAGATGGTGAAGAGGCGCCATTTCCTCGCCATTTATTGTAATTTTGAGATACAGATCGTCATTGTTGGTGAACAGGTCCTGTGGAAATGGTTGATGAGCGCCAAGTTCCACATTGTAAATTCCATCTGTTACCAACAGAGTTATATCATTCTCCTCCCACAGGGGATTTTCCCCCTGAACCGGGGTTGCTGTGTCAAACAGTGCAAAGGAAGCAGATACCGTATCGCTTACAGGCGCTCCGTCAGTATATGTCAGTTTCCCCTGATAGTTGATAACATCGATGCTTTGCCCAAGGGCCAGGCCGTTTATGGTCATGAACCAAAAGAAAAAAAATAATGCTGTGCATTTTGAAAGTTTCGATTTGTTTTTCATTATTTCCTCCCGGTAGAGTTAATTTTCACTGCAGCAGGGCCATTTCCCGCAGGGCTTACGGCATTTCAATATTTTTCCGAAAATAGCTCAAAGCTGAAAGATAGAAGCTGCAAGCTCAAGGCTCAAGGCTGAAAGCTCAAAGTAAAAAAAGCTGTTATTTGCTCATACAATGTCGTACGCAGCAAGAGCTTATTTTCATTGTTCGATGTGCCTGTCCAGGGACTTGTACTTTTCATGATAGAGGGTGTTTCATTGCATGAATGGGGCAACAAGAACGTTTAAAGCTGTTCAAGAAAAGCAGCCAGGTCCTGTCCATCCACGTCCCCGTCGGGTTCTGAATCACAAGCAGGGCTGTATTCAGGCTTGCCGCTTAAATGGCCAAACGCTGCTGCAACAGTATTATTTGCCTGCCCCCTTGTCCCTTTCTAAACAACGTCACCTTTTCTACCCAAATAGGGTGGCTCGTACACCACCCAACGTCACATATCAAGAGCTGACCCCCAA
>WFRQ01000425.1 GCA_015486425.1 Deltaproteobacteria bacterium
ATGCATGGACATTTGTCCTATCCTCTAAACTTTCATGACATGGAGCTTGTCACCCCCTGACATGAAAGTTAGCTCAAAGCTCAAAGTTGGAAGCTGAAAGCAAACATGGCTTCTTTTACTTTGAGCCTTGAGCTTTCAGCTTTGAGCCATTTTCGGATAAAATAAAGCGTTTCAAAATATGGAAAATCATTTTTATAAAGACATTAAAGGGAGTTACATCGATTATAACTTTCCAATTCTGAAACCCTTCGGGATTGCCGTCTTCACCGCATCTCCTTTGTCATCGGAACCCCCATATAGCACACACTATAATGGGAATTCCTCTTTCGCGGATATGCAGCAAATACGAACAATCGCTCAAATGAGGTCAGACATAAACCTTACCAACAAGAAAGGAGGGACGTTTTCGTACAGCCTGAAATATCCGCCCTATATACTCCCCAAGCAGGCCCAGAGCAAAAAACTGAGCTCCCACAAAGAAAAACAGGGCCGCAAACAGTGTAAATACACCCTGTGCCGCCCAGCCGGGTCCAAACATAATCCTGAGTGCAACAAGGGAGAACGCCAAGAGAATGCCGGTAATGGCAAGGCCCATGCCTACAAAGAAGAGTATTCGAAGGGGCCACATGGAAAAACCTGTCATCAGGTCAAGTTGAAGGCCGAATAACTTCAAAAGTGAATACTTGGAATCGCCTGCGGCCCTGTCCTCATGGCGAACAGGTATTTCAACAGGATTGTGTGCAAAAAACGTGGCAAGGGCAGGTATAAATGTACGGTACTCGGGATTCTCAAGTATTCCATTTACCACATCACGGCTGTATCCCCTGAGCATACAGCCAAAATCCTGAAGTTTTATGCCTGATATGCGGGTTATGAGCCTGTTTGTGATACGGGACGCCCATTTTCTGAAGGCTGTATCCTGCCGCCCCATTCGCACTGTGCCGACAAGATCATGTCCTTTCCTGAAACAGTCCATTATTGCAGGGATCTCCTCTGGAGGATTCTGCAAATCAGCATCCATGGTAATTATCCATCTGCCCCTGCTGCGGGAAAAACCTGCCATCACTGCCGCATGCTGACCGAAATTTCTTGCCAGGTCCACAACCATTAGACCAGGCCTGGCCTTCTGCTCTGCAAGCAGGATTTCCAGGGTGCGGTCCGAAGAGCCATCATTTATACATACGACCTCCCATGACTCTGACAGTGAGGACAGCACCGGGAAAAGACGCTGGAACAGTGCGTGAATATTCTGCTCCTCATTGTACATTGGTATAACTATGGAAACATCAGGATTCTGACCAGTCATACTGGAATTGCCTCCTATGTAAATGTATAATTGCCCAACTGAAGTTTTCCCCTAACAGCTCAAAGCTCAAGGCTCAAAGCTCAAGGCTCAAAGTAAAAGAAACTATTGTTTGTTCATACAATGTCACACGCAGCAAGGGCGTATTTTCATCGGATAGCTGTTTCCACTCCGGGAATGGCGGGTACCGAGGAAATACACTGAGCCCTCGCTTGTACTTTTCATACCCCTATCATATTTCCATGACTTATGAAACCTTCATATCTCAAACTTCTTGAATCAGGAGAACTTGAACAAAAGGCTGAGGCGGCTGCAGAAATGCTTGGGCCATGTACACTTTGCCCTGAAAAATGCCATGCGGACAGACCGGAAGGCCAGAAAGGGCGATGCCGCATTGCCAGTCAGGCCATTGTTGCTGATTATTCACCACACTTTGGTGAAGAACCTCCCATACGGGGAAGCAGAGGCTCCGGCACAGTATTTTTTTCAGGCTGCAACATGCACTGCGTTTACTGCCAGAACCACGAAATCAGTCAGAATGCACCTGGTAATCCTGTAACCCCTGAAATCATGGCATTCATGTTCCTCATGCTCCAGGAAAATGGCTGCCACAACATAAACCTTGTGACTCCTTCCCATATTGTCCCCATGTTCCTGCACGGGCTCATAAGGGCCGCGCAGGAAGGGCTTAATATTCCCATTGTTTATAATTCAGGCGGATATGACTCTGTTGAAACATTGAAACTGTTAGATGGCATTGTTGACATCTACATGCCGGACTTCAA
>WFRQ01000426.1 GCA_015486425.1 Deltaproteobacteria bacterium
CCGCTGCTTCACGTTTACACACATTCTTAAGCTGCTCTATGGAAGGTATATTACGAGCAGACATCAGAATAAAAACCATGAATATCTTATACGCATTACCAAAATAGCCTGATAAAAGCTCCAGCCAGCGGCTCATTGCCCATAAATATATTGCATGTACCGCATCGTTTGTATTCATAGTCATGTGTTGTCTTTCACTTTATTTTACCGGCTTTTTTTCAGAATAAAATACCTGGCGATTGGGTAGTCTTTTCTGATTAAGCTACCTTTTTCTGTCATTATCACCTCTTGTCTCTTGGGGCTCTGCCCCAACCCCCAGGGTTTTTTGAGGCATAGGTGGAACAAAGAATAAGCAAAAAAGAAGGGGAGCCATATGACTCCCCCAGGCGTTATTCTCCGCCCACATCCCGGTTATCCCTCGGTGAGTTGCTCCCCAGCAGAGCTCACTTCTGTTTCACCGGAACCTTGTTGCAAGAGATGGATATCAGCCCATCTCTTCTGCTGCTGTCATGATATGCTCAGCAGTAACTGACTGAGCATTTTCCAGGGCTGCCACATTCAAGGCAAAATGCGCCAGAAGGTTTACTTTTCTCGGCATCCCGTTGGTGGCCTGGTACATTGCCTCTGTGGATTCAGCTTCAAACAGGTTCATTTTGGTGCCCGCAAGTTCCAGCCTGTGCTTCAGGTACAGTGGGAGTTCATCTCTGGTCAGGCCTGATATGTGATAACGAACCACAATCCTCTGAGCAAGTGGTTCATGAACCGTCATGGAGAGCCTGCGTCTCAGTTCTGCCTGCCCCACAAAGAGCATGCAGAGCCTGTTCTGTGAGTCCATCTCGTAATTGGTCAGAAGGCGCAGATTTTCCAGGACTTCGTTTCTCAGGTACTGGGCCTCGTCCACAATAAGCACCGGCCTGATCTTTGACTCCAGACACAGGCGGTTCACCTCCTGCTGAATAGAACGAAACAGGGCTGCCATGCTGCGTTCTGTAGTAAGTCCCATTTCCCATGCTATGGTTTTATATGTGTCTGTTATATTGCCGGTGGTGAGAGTTACATAAAATATCCTGTACAGACCTGTATTCAGAGAAGAAGAGACTTTTCTGCATATACAGGTCTTCCCGCTTCCCACATCTCCTGTAATTAGGCCAATGCCCCGAAGTTTCAGAAGATAAGTGATACGGGCTTCAAGCTCGGTGGCGGCAGATGAGGCAAAGAGTTCATCGGGCGCAAGATCCTTTTCAAATGGATGGCGCACAAGGCCATAGTGTTCTTTATACATCATCGCTCCCCTTCATCTTTCCGGCAATGCGAGCAAAATTTACAGGCTGTGAAGGCGATGTATGGAGCGTTTCTTTACCTGTCTCCTGGATAGTACAGGAAGGACGATCGCGTTTCACAAAACAGTTGGCATAGGCATCCAGACATTTTGCCTTGTGCTGAAACTTGTTATTGTGCCACACATCAACCGTATCTCCCTGTTTTGAAGGGTCATACTTCAACGTGACCGTCTCACCAACGAGAGCTGCATCTACCTCATATGCAACGCCGTTCAGGCTGACGGTACGATCCTTCATGACCTTGCGTTTTGTTTCAAACAGAAACATTTCATCAATGTCCAGCCAGGGGGCAGGATAGTTCACGTTGCCGGCTTTCTCTGCCCAGGCTTGCAGTGGTGTCTGCCTCAAAATGCGGTGGACATTCTGGTGATACTCCATCTCTACGTAAGCCCACAGGGCACTGTTCAGGTCTTCAAGGCTGCTCTTGTTCTTATCTGTAAGCATAGGGAGAAACTGGAGCCGTACCGTCCTGAACCATCTTTCAATTTTCCCCTTTCCCTGTGGGGCATATGGTCTTGAGTGTATGAGAGTTATACCAAGTTTTGCGCATACCAGGCTCAAGTGCTTGGAACGAAAAGCAGAGCCGTTATCAACAAACAGCCTCTGGGGAAGACCACGGCGCATGATTGCCTGTTTCAACACTGGCATGAAAGATGCGGTATTTTCAGACATCGCAAATGCCGCATAAGGGATTACCCGGGTAGCATCATCAATGAATGCAATCAGGTAAGTTTTGCGCTTCCTGTTACCCTGGGTCTTTACTGCAGGGCCGTGCATGACATCACTCATGAACAGTTCTCCTGCATTTTTGTACGAAAAACGCCTGTGATCCTGTGCAGGGTTCTCCTGCTTTTTCATAAGGCCATGCCTGGCAAGCAGTTTATACACAGTGGAGTCAGCCAGCCTGGTACCAGGCTCAACCTTGCCAGATTTACGGACATGCTTGATTACCATCTTTACTGTAAAGTCAGGATTCTTTTCCTTGGTTTCCAACAGAAGATCAGAAACATGAACAGGCAGTTTCCTGGACTTTCCCCTGTCTTTTCGATCCTTTGGAAGCAGGGCATCAAAACCTTCCTTGCGGTATTTTTTAAGCCAATCCCTGATGGTCTCAGCGGCAACAGTTGTCTTGTCAGAATGGGGAATCTTGTATTTTCGATCAGCCTTCTTCTGAATTTTTGCATACAACCCCCTTGTCCCTGGCGGGATGTTGGTCAGGTCTGCTATGAGACCATAACGAAAAAGGGCTGTGTCCTGTTTTTTCTTCTCGTCTTTCATAAAGTGGCTCCTTTTTTGATGTTGGAGCCACCTTAAAATGGGCTGAAATTTTTTTTACCCCCATCAGTTGTTGGAAACGGAAAAAAGAAAATATCGCCTGTATTATGGGGGGACTAAACCGACAATCCGGGGGATGGAATGGAGATGAGCCGCAGCCTTTGCCCTCAAGGTACACAGCACTTTTTCGCAGCCCAGCCATTGCCTGAATGATTCCAGGTCTGGATAGAGGATATCAGGAAACAGTCCGGCAATTATGACAAGCCCCTCTTTTACAAGCCTTATCCGACGCTCAAGCCAACGCACATTGAAAGGGTAAAGAAGATCTGGCCGGACAATCTCAGCAGCTTCTTCAAGGCTGTTGGATTCCGCTACATTGACTGCATTTTCAACCTCGTCTAAAGTCCCTGGAAGGCGTGAGGCAAAAAAGTCAGGTAGAAGGGATATGGAAACACGTGCCAGGGAACAGTAATATCTTGCTATCAGACATTGTTCTGGGAATTTCCTCATATAAGTTCCATGACTGGAAATACCACACCCTCCCTCGGGGTGAAAAGGACAACAATCCAGTCTAGCGAGCTTCCAGCCTTCCTGTTCCCTGTATTCTTCAAATGTTAATTCAGTTTTATAACGGATCTGCACATGAAAATCGGACGTAATCAGCCATGCCCTTGCGGCAGTAGGAAAAAGTATAAAAAATGCTGCCTGAACAAGCCGGCCCAAGCAGGGACCTTTGTCTATACTGATCTTGACCAGCTTTCTAACAGCGTATGGACATATATCCAAGCAGAAAAATGGACAAAAGCAGAAGATGCCTGCCAGAAACTGCTGACACAATATCCTGAGCAGATCGATGGACTGCACAGATCAGCTGAATTGTGGGAGGCTCGCGGCGATAATGCAAGGGCATCTGACTTCTACAAAAAAGCAGCTAATTTTGCAAAAACTGCCGGGGGATTTGATCAGAACACCATAGACTCTTTTATGAACAAAGCTGAACAACTGGCAGGATAAATCAAAAGAAGACATCTTCTGTTTCTCCCACCTTTTTCGGAAATGCACCGGTGGAATATTCAGATAATTTTAGGC
>WFRQ01000427.1 GCA_015486425.1 Deltaproteobacteria bacterium
GAATAAGGCGCTGCTGCTGACTGACAGCACGCTGCGTTTTCTATCGGCACCTAAGTTTGAGTGCCAGGCATCAGGTTCAAAAAGGAGTGGAGGACAAGTGAATATATACCCGAACCGTCTTACCGATGAGCAGAAGCAGGAAATCCTGAAACGTGTATGGAACGAAGATCCCTCTGTATGGAGTGATGATGCCGAGGTTCAGGAAAAAATCAAAAACCGTCTTGGATGGCTGCGCTGTGTTGATGACATGCTGGGGCGTGTGGATGAAATTACAGATTTTGTCCGCCATGTGCAGGAAGCAGGCATCAGGGAGGTTGTACTTCTCGGCATGGGCGGCTCAAGCCTGTGCCCCCTTGTCTTCAGCTCAATTTTCCCAAATGCCGAGGGCTATCCCTCACTTACAGTGCTTGACACCACGGACCCTGAAGTAATTGACAAGGCGCTTGAAAGCATTGACTTTGCCCAGACCCTGTTCATTGTGTCAAGCAAATCCGGTTCTACTGTGGAGCCAAATGCCCTGTTTAATTTTTTCTGGGCTCATGCGGAAAAGATTGTTGAAGAGCCGGGACAGCATTTCATGGCCATTACTGACAGCGGCAGTACTCTGGAAAAGCTTGCTGCAGAAAGGGGATTCCTCAGGACATTTATTAATGCATCTGATATTGGCGGGCGTTTTTCAGCGCTCTCCTATTTTGGACTTGTCCCTGGAGCGCTCATGGGAGTTGATATCCGGAAAATTCTGGAAAATGCCAAAGGGATGATGGAAAAATGCGGCCCGGATGTACCCTGGAGCCAGAATCCTGCAGGCATACTCAGTGAATTTCTCGGAACATGTGTAACCCTCAGCAGGGACAAACTCACGCTCATGGCTGACAAGCCAATCAAACCGGTTTGTCTGTGGATAGAGCAGCTTGTGGCTGAAAGCACTGGAAAGGATACCAGGGGGTTTGTGCCCATCGTTGGCGAAACTACAGGCATACCAAGTTTTTACGGGAGTGAACGGGCGTTTATTTACATGCGTATGAATGACACCCCGGACGAGTCTTCGCTGGATGCATTTATCCGGGAGCTGAAGGATGCAGAATTTCCTGCATATGTCCTGAGGCTTGATGATATCTATGATATCGGAGGGCTCTTCTTCCTGTGGGAGCTGGTAACAGCACTGGTATGCTATTTTGAGGCGTTGAATCCCTTTGATGAGCCAGACGTTCTGCTTGCCAAGACCAAAACCAGTGAAGTCCTGGAGAAGTACAAGCAGGACGGAAAGATGCCTGTAAATTTCTGGGTTGATCCACAGAGCAAGATCACGTTCAGGCCTTCAAGACTGCTTGCAGCCTCAATGAAAGGTCTCACCCGTACCCTGCGCGACCTTTTCCAGGTACTGCCAACATGGGGCTATCTCGGTTTTCTTCCCTACCTGCCATATGATCCTGAGCTGGAAGAACTCATACTGGAGATGCGCCACCTTGTCAGGCAGGAACGCGGATGCGCCACAGTAATGGGCTACGGGCCGCGTTATCTCCACTCATCAGGACAGGCATACAAAGGGGGCCCTATTTCTGCCGGGTTCATAATTTTCACGCGGAAAAGAGCAAAAGATTATCCGGAGATTCCAGGGTTTGGTGTATCCTTCTGGCACATGCAGTTTGCGCAGGCAGTGGGAGATTTCGAAGCCATGGAGGAGAAAAACAAGCGTGTGGTTCACATCCATCTTCCATCTGATTACATGCTGGGCATGAAGAGCTTTGTAAAGGTGCTTTCACGCGCTGCAAGGCTTTAATCCACGGACTGCGTACAGTACTCTGAAACAGCAGGCCAGATTCAATGAATCTGGCTTTGCCGTCACGTACTGCCGCAGTGTCTCACGTGGTCTCAAGGGAAAAACATGCCCAGGGCTAAACTGTTCATTGTCTTCATCATGCTCACGTTCCTGCTGTTTACAGGAGTGGCGGGATACATGCTGATCGAAGACTGGAACCTGCTTGATTCTGTCTTCATGACGGCAATTTCCCTGACAACTGTTGGATATTCGGAGGTGCATCCGCTCTCCACTTACGGACGGATTTTCACCATAATCCTGATTATTTCCGGTGTTGGTCTGTTTTTCTATGCCCTTGCCGTGCTGTCAGAAGCCCTGGTTGAAGGGCAGATAAAAGGCTATTTTGAAAAGAAAAAAATGCGCAAGGCCATTTCCAATCTCTCATCTCATTATATTCTCTGCGGTTATGGCAGGTTAGGTCTCACCATTGCCAGGAGTTTTTACTCCAGAGGCCTGCCGCTTGTGATAATTGAAAATGACCCCCAGGTCCTGGCCAGGCTAAATGAAAACAGGTATCTCCATGTCAAGGGCGATGCTACCCGTGACGAAACCCTGGAGGCTGCCGGAGTAAAGAGGGCCAGGTGCATCATCTGTACGTTGAGTTCTGACGCGTCAAATGTGTATGTGGTGCTGATTGCCAGGTCACTTAACAAGGAGATATTTATCCTTACCAGGGCGAGTGAGATGTCTGTGGAGAAAAGGATGATACAGGCAGGTGCTGACAAGGTGATAACTCCTTATGAGATTGGCGCAAAACGCATGGTGCTTGCGGCTTTGCATCCCACAGTGACGGAATTCCTTGACCTTGCCACGGAAACATGTGACATGGATCTGAATATTGAGCAGATCACCATTCAGCCAGGCTCGGAAATGGATGGTGTAACCCTGAAGGAGATCGCACTGAGGGAGAGAACAGGTGTTAATGTCCTTGGCGTGTATCACAGGGAAACAGGTATGTCTATCAAGCTCAGCCCGGACGAAAAACTTTATGGCGGGGATACAATAGTGGCAATGGGTGCAAGGGAAGGGCTCAAGAAGGTAAAGGAGCTTGCCTCAGCGTAAGGCAGGGCACATATCAGAGGGCAGCCCCTTA
>WFRQ01000428.1 GCA_015486425.1 Deltaproteobacteria bacterium
TCATCCACGCTGCAGTCAAAGAGCCACATGGCCTCAATGACCTCAAGACCCTTGTTCATAAGCGTGGCAGAATCAACGGAAATTTTGGCCCCCATGGACCAGTTGGGATGCGCAACCGCCTGTTCAGGTGTGATATCTTCAAGGTCGGCAGGGTCCCTGTCCCTGAACGGGCCGCCGGAAGCAGTAAGCAGGATGCGTTTCATCTCTCCCTGTCTGCTTCCCTGAAGGCACTGGAATATTGCAGAATGCTCACTGTCAATGGGAAGAAGAGCAAGGCCCTTTTCACGGGCAAGCCTGGTAACAAGCGAGCCTGCGGTAACAAGGGATTCCTTGTTGGCAAGGGCCACATCCTTTCCTGCCTCAAGGGCTGCAACTGTGGGAATTAGGCCTGCTGCCCCGACCATGGAGGAGACAACAATATCAGCCTGTTCAGCAGTGGCAACCTTTCTGTAGCCGTCCTTGCCCCATAATATTTCAATGCCCTCCACATCCACCATGGAACCAAGCTGGCCTGCAAGCTCTTCGGTCATTACGGATACTGTGGCAGGTCTGAATTCTCTAATCTGTTCAGCCAGGAGTTCAAGGTTACTTCCGGCAGCAAGCGCTGTGACGGAGAATATGCCTCCTGAACGGCGGACTATATCCATTACGCTGGTTCCAATGGAACCTGTGGAACCAAGAACTGAAATGACCTTTTTTTCAGGTGGCATAATAAATCAACCTCTCTGTTATTCCGAACAGGTGGAAATGACCGGCAAGAACAAGAATCCAGTAAAGCAGCGGGGCAGAGAGAAGCAGGGCATCCACACGGTCAAATACACCGCCGTGGCCTGGCAGAAAAGAGCCGGAGTCCTTGACACCGCTTGCCCTCTTGATAATGGATTCCGCAAGGTCCCCAAGCTGACCTGCGGCGCCAAGCAGTATCACCAGCGGCACTATAAACCTTGGATCAACCTGTCTCAGTACAATAAACCACATGATAAGCCCGGCAAGTACGTTGAGGACCAGCCCTCCCACTGCGCCAGCCACTGTCTTTCCACCGCTGATTGACGGGCAGAGTTTCTTTTTGCCAAGGGCCCTGCCGATATAATAGGCGCCTGAATCACCACTGAATATTACAACCGCGATGAACAGAATCCAGGATACACCATCAGCAAAACCGCGTATAAGCACAAGATGCAGGGCACATATGCTTATATACAGGGCGCCAAGCACAAAAAAGGCCCAGCTCTCAAAACAGTTTTGCCACTTGGAATAGGTAAAGATAAAGATGGAAACGCTGATGAGCAGTACTGAATAGACCGCCGGGGCCACAGGTGCTGTATTTCCATAGGCTATGACAGATAGAACAGGAATGAGACCTGATGCAATACCAGCGCATGCCACAGGAATATTGCCTGGGAAAACAGCGTGATAGTATTCATAAAGGCACATGGATGCCATTAATACCACTATCATGTTGAACAGGCTGCTTCCGCCCCAGAGTATTGCGGCAAGAAGCAGTGGGCCTGCTGCCAGTGCGGTCAGTATCCGTTGACGGTGCATGGTTTGAGCTGTTCGCTTGTCATGCCGAAACGCCGCTCTCTGCCCTGAAGGTCAATGAGTGCCTTTACAAACTCGCTCCGGTTGAAATCAGGCCAGAGTATGGAGGTAATATAAAGTTCTGAATATGCTGCCTGGAAGAGCAGAAAATTACTCAGCCGCTTCTCTCCACTGGTACGGATTACAAGCTCAGGGTCAGGATAATCAGCAGTGAAAAGATATGAAGAAAAGAGTTTTTCATCTATCTGGTCCGGATCAATACGTCCTTCAAGACAGTCCCTGGCAATGTTCCTGGTGGCACAGGCAATTTCGTATCGACCGGAATAGCTGAGGGCAAGATTAAGAATCATCTCGGTATTGCCTGATGTACGTTCTATGGTCTCATCAAGTGTCTTTTTGACAGCAGGAGGAAGACGATCCAGATCACCCATGGCGCGAAGGGATATCCTGTTTGTGAGCATTTCGTTTAGCTGATTCACAAGATACGTCTGCAGGAGTTCCATGAGCGCGCTGACCTCATCAGAGGGACGTCTCCAGTTTTCCTGTGAAAATGCGTAAAGAGTCAGCACCTCCACGCCAAGTTCCCGTGCGGCTGTAACCACCTCACGCACACGCTTTACCCCCTCTCTGTGGCCCATGACCCTGGGCAGACCCCGTTTCTTTGCCCATCTGCCATTGCCATCCATGATGATAGCAACGTGCCTGGGTATGGTTTTAAGTTCTGAGGGCGCGTACACTTCTTTTTCTTGAATGATTAATTTTATCCTGACTTGCGGCTATTGTAATTCAGAAAGGGAGAAAATCAGAATTCCAGAATTTCCTTTTCTTTTTCAGCCAGTATCTTTTCCACTTCCTTTACATGATTGTCAGTAAGCTTCTGCACCTCGTCCTGCTGCCTGAACATATCATCCTCGGAAATTTCCTTGGCCTTCTTCTGGGCCTTGAGCTTCTCAATGGCATCACGCCTCACATTGCGGACTGCTACCCTGCAGTCTTCTGCCATCTTCTTTATGAGCTTAACCAGCTCCTTGCGGCGTTCCTCAGTAAGAGGCGGTACATTGACACGAATGATTTTGCCGTCATTGGAAGGCGTGAGGCCAAGGTCTGATTTGAGTATGGCCTTTTCCAGCTCACCAAGAATATTGGCATCCCACGGCTGAACCGTCAGAAGCCTGCTTTCAGGCACAGATACAGAGGCCACCTGATTGATGGGCATGGATGTGCCGTAATAATCAACCATAACTCCGTCAAGCAGAGCAGCCGAGGCCCTGCCGGTACGGACATGGGCAAGCTCCCTGGTAAAGGCCTCAATGGCCTTGTCCATCTTCTGATCTGCTTCTTTCAGCACAGGATTACTCATATCAATTCCTCCCTGAAGGGAAATAAAATTTATGTCGTATTAACGAACAGTCCAGCATATTTGCAGTTGCAGTAAGATCGCATTGTCTTCTGCGAGAGGTGAAATTTTTTTTGTTCCTTGCTTCTTTGTTATGCAGTTCTTCTTTTCAGACGTAACGGCCCCCCTTTTCAGGATGAATTCCTATAATGGAAAGTCGTTTTTCACACAACAATTTTTCTCTTGACATGTATCTGCTCAGAGGGTGCTGCAGATGCAAGGCGGAGGGGGCGAAGGCGTACTTCCCGTACTTCGAGCCCTTGACAACGCAGCAGATGCGGTACCCCCTGAGCAGA
>WFRQ01000429.1 GCA_015486425.1 Deltaproteobacteria bacterium
AACATACCCAACCAGGAGGTTCGAATCGCCCTTAATGACCATTTTGTTGACGGCTATACTTCCATCATGTCGAGCGTCAAGGGAAAACTCCAGGATGGCCTTTATGATAACCTGTGCGCAGGTGACCTGGCAGGGATGGTTTCGCTAATCAAACGGCTTTTCGCCTCTATCCCTTGGCGTAATTTTACAAAAAACGACCTGCCTGATGCAGAGGGTTATTATGCCAGTGTTCTGTACGCCTTTTTTGCCAGTCTTAACGCAGAAATCATTCCCGAGGACATCACCCACCATGGTCAGGTGGATCTGACTGTAAAGCTGTGCGGCTATACCTATGTAATGGAAATTAAACTTGATCGTGGAGACAGGATGCCTGAAGAGGCAGAATCCAATCCGGCCCTTGAGCAGATACGAAGCCGGGGTTACAGCGAAAAATACCGTCATGAACCTGGTAAAGGTGTATTTGAGGTGGGGCTGGTCTTCAGCAGCAAGAAGCGAAACCTGGTCCAGGCGGATTGGGAACGGGTGGATCAAGATTAAGATTCCTTTTTCGGACTGTAAAAACGCAAAGACAACATAAAATATTGCATATCAGTCCATCTTTATATCTATTTTTCTTGCATCAATATAAAATAATTCAAAATCTTTCTTGTCGGTGGTTAGATTGTCTGGGGATGGTGAGCCTATTATTTTCAAAACAAGGTACCAGTCACCATGTTTTTTAAAAATCCCGTTTTGGGGGTCAGCAACCCACCAGCGTCCATCCATATAAAATTCAGCCCAGTTGTGATACCCGCCAGGATGGAGAACACTGTCTTTTTTGCATACATACCCTCCAATACAGCGGGAAGGTATGCCGTTTGCCCGGCATAGTGCGGCAAACAGATACATGAACTCGGTACAGTCTCCCTTTCCTTTCCTTAATGCGTAACAGGCGCCGCGTGGGTGTTTCAGGTAGCCAGAATACTTTACGTGAGTGCAAATCCAGCGGTATATTTCCGCTGCTGTCTCAGCAGCGTCTTTTTTTTTAAGATTTGCCGCGAGCTGTCTGATATCCCTGTGCTGCGATTCGCAGTATGGCTGTGGTTCAAGGAAAATTTTCATATTGGTTTCAGGCAGCCTGTTCGGGGTTTTGGAGAATGCAAGAGATGCCCTGACCTTGACTATCCTGGTCGCATATGGGGGCAGCCTGTCAAAGCTGAGGTGTATTACACGATTGCCGAGAGAATCTGTTGTGAGGTCATAGGCATGAGAGCAGCTAAGTTTTGTGGCCAGTTGAGATGCCGTCTGTTTCACAGGTGCCCTGATGTTGAATCTTATATGTTCCTGCGTATGGTTTGTACGATTGTGAAGCGTAAAAGAGTATTGAACGTGACGTGACAACGGATAAACAGGTGGTGGCAACTCTTCCATTTCATTATTATGGCGATTAAGTACCAGCCACGCGGTTGCCGCGCAGAGAAGCAGTATTACGGAGAGTGTCGCGATTTTTTTGATGGCAGTTGTCGGTTTCATATTTTATGCTCGACTATCAAGTCGAGCCAGGCCTCATGGACAGGTGGGGCATTTCCTGATTACCTTTTTATGCATGTTCTTTCTGTGGATTTTCTGCTGTGAGACAATAAAACTATCATATCCTTCAATACCGTTTTTAAGAAGATAAAAGTTCAATGTCCCAGCTTTTTTCATAATACTGTTGATTTTTGCCGGGTATCTGCCATGCCTGTTGCAGATTACCACTGTGCAGAAACGTATTTTTTCTATTGGACGAATTTTTTGCCTGATTGCCTGGATAAATGTATCATCATTGCCACTGTATGGCACACGGACAGTACCAGGCGGAAAATGCAGGTCAGGCGCGCAGGGCTGTTCAGAAATATCAACCACAAGCTGTCCATCAAGGTTTTGCTGAACGAAGAGATCATGGGGAGATATAATGTTAAGTTCCTCTATGGCAAACACATCCCCTTCCAGCGGCTTTCCTTTCTGATGCCATAACCACAGGCCTCCATACATCACGTGTACATCATGGAAGCCTGATTCTTCAAGTTTTCTGCACTCACTCAGCAGTTCCCTGAGGGTATATCCTTCATTGAAGATAACCATTTTCCTGTTTTTCAGAAAGGTTTTTGTCCTAAGCGCGAAAAGAGGTATGTTCAGAGAGTCTCTTATCCTGATTTTGTTGAACTTGTCCTGTGACCTTACATCTACAAGTACCATCTCCCCTTTTTTCTTTTCCCACCTTCTTGCAATATTTTCAACAGACACAAGAAAATAAATATCCGGTTTATCCACGGTCTTAGCTGCTGCAATTTCATGAGATTGCACTGAACTGCCAGTGCCACTGTCTGCATGGCATAAATTTACAGGCAGCAGGAGCAGAAACAGGAAGATAGCAAGACAGATATGACTAAGGCCAGGGATTAGATATTGAGCTGCTGCTGCACGTATGTTCCCTGCTTTCATTGGTGACCTCCAGAGCAACGTCGTATGATTTTGACTTATAGGTTCATATGAACCTATCGGTTTTGTTGGATAAATCCAACAGGGCTATGTAAAAAAATACCCAAAAGGGTAATCGATTTCTCATTAATAAGGTGAGGAGCGTTTTTCAATAAAGGATATTTAAGTGTCTTTTTAGGTAACTATCTGTTTTTATATGGATAAAATCCAGCACAAAAATATCTGGTATTATGGCATAATTATTGCGGCTATTGTGAAAACATATGTCCTGTTGCTGCTTCATCAGACAGTGGGGAACGTTATGTCAGAATTTGATTGAGGCAGACATCACGAATTCCATTTTTACTGATTCACCCTTTATCTCAGCATGTTGCGCTTCATTAACGCCTGAGTAGTTCCATGCGTCAACTCTCTACCGGGTATTGTGTCAGGTCAGATAATATCAGGTACTGATTATGAAAAAAAATACCCTTTGAAATATTAAGGCCAGGCATGAACAGCTCCACCAGGATGTACAAAATTCAAAAAAACTGGAGATGGTAATGAGACTATCCATTTGGAAATCATGTTATGTCGCATGTCTGTCAGCCCTTTTTCTCCTTCTTTTTACATTATCCGCATATGGTCTTACAACCACAGGAAGCCTTGAAGGTGATGAAACATGGTCTGGCACTGTAACTCTTACCGGAGATGTTACTGTTCCTGCCGGAATCACATTAACTATCGAACCCGGCACTGAAGTGATCTTTCCTGCCGGTGAAGACGACACCAACAGTGGGGACGGCAAAACCTCACTGTATATACAGGGCTCTCTTGTCGCCCATGGTGAGGAAGGCAATGAGATAATATTCCAATCAGATGCACTCCTTCCGGCAGCAGGAGACTGGGGGAGTATAGAGGCAACATGGGAACTGGGCGCCAAAACATTTGATATGCAGCACTGTGTGGTTTCCCATTCTACTGGCGGTATTCGGTGGATAGTTAAGGTCGCTTCAGAACAAAGCGCAACAATTTCAAATTGTACAGTTGAAGAGAGCTCGGGCAACGGGATTTATGTTTATGGTGAAAACGGCGCCACCCTTTCTGCAACCATAGAAAATAACGCCATAAGCAATGTGGGGGCAACCGGCATCTACGCCCATATAACAGGAGTATCCAGCACTGTCCAAAGCACTCTTACCGGCTCCATAAGCAACAATAGTATTAGTGATAGCAATGGTTATGGCATAGCGTTTTATACCTACACCTATGGCAGCAGTGATGTAAGCATCAACAATAATGCTATTACCAACAGTGGAAACTGCGGTATTTATGTGCGTACCTATAATTACGCCACTGCCACAGTAAAGGTTGATGGCAACAGCCTTGACCATAACGGCATAGTAACCTCTGAT
>WFRQ01000430.1 GCA_015486425.1 Deltaproteobacteria bacterium
AAGATTCTATCTTCTCACTCTCATTAATACTTTAAGGTAACCTATATGGCAGACAGCCCTCTCCTCAAGTCACAGATTCTGTGCAGGACTTATGAATATCCGGAAGTCACCCTGAAAACATCGGGCAACCTAGTACGCGCCATATGGAATGACCATATCAACAGGCAGGTAAACACGGCTGAAGAGATACTGGCAATTCAGGTTATCAGACACGGGCTCGACATGCCGGTCCTTGAAAAACAGGTGACATTTCTCAATGCCACGGAATTCTATTTTGATGAAAGCGGCCCTGCAACTGTAAAATTTGTACGCAGGAAGCGGTTTCAGCTCCACCTGACAACAGGTTTCAACTATACGCCCAAGGTTTCCCTGGTATCAGAAAATGAAGGCCGCCATCACCTCACATGGAATGATATTGACTGGACAGACATAAGGAGACGCCTGGAGATTGACAGGGGCATTGACTGGGACAGGGATGTCGAGATATGCCTGCATGTGGTGCGCTGGCCCCGTGATGGCTCTGATTTGCCGGACGAGGAGTGGATTCCTGTGGGGATGTCTGATAATACCCCGGTGCTTGGTGCACTGAGACAGCTCTCCCTTGATGTAATGATGCGGGGGAAAATGCTCCTGCCGGACAGCGGCTCGGAAAAGATCACCAAGGCCTCACAGGCACGTCTTGCCACGCTGTTTTCCCTTGATTTCCACATACCTGAAATCACAGGAGAGCTTTTTTCAGCAGATATAGACATCCCGGCCGGTCACCCGTTCATGGAGCTTAAACGGGAGGTGTGGGAGGAGGATTCTGTACAGCTCAGGGCCTGGTGGCATCTTACACCTCTATCTGTTGAAGAGATTAACAGACAGATACTGGAGCCTCATGGCATTAATCCAGATGATATGGAGCTGTACATATCACTTCATACCTGCGGCACAAGGGGAATGTCCAGCAGGCCTGTCCAGGGTCCATTTCCCGTGGGCATGGCCTCGGACTGGCTGTTTACCGGAGTAGATGATAACGCTGCCTATCAGGCCGTGTTGGATGCAAGAAAAAAGTCAGATGGAGAGGTGGTTCTCGGAGATATAATGGAGTCCAATATATCCCCTATACCGGCACGAGAGGACCACGTTGTGCTGCTGCCCATTGACCACGAGCGGGCATTTGCCTACTGGCACCTTGACAGCAGACGCCTTGAAAAACGCATGGCTGCCCTTTCGAGGGGCGGCACTGTGGGGGTACGCACCATAATCAGGGTATTTAACCTCTGGGGAGGGGAACTGCATCATCACATGGACAAGGATGCAGAGATTCACCCGGGTTTTACTGACAATTATTACCTCAGGCTCGAGCCGGACAAGGTTTACCAGGTTCAGCTTGCCGCAGTAAATGATGAGGGCAAGCTTGAAGAACTGACACCCTTTTCCAATTCCATTCAGACAGCCCGGCTTTACCACGGCAACAACCCGGTTGACTACAGGGATGTACCGCCCCTGACAGGACACCCTTCGAACAGGCGTCTGGAATCAGTAATGAATACGCCGGACAACTCCAAGGGGCTGCTGGTCATGCACCTGCACGCCCACCTGCCATACATCAGAAACCGTGTTGCCTATGGCTCGTCAGGCATATGGGAGCCAAAGGGATATCCGCCGGAATGGTTCCACGAAGCGGTTCTTGACACGTACGGACCGTTTATCCTTGCATTTGAAAAACTCAGGGACGAAGGTGTGGATTTCCGCCTTTCCATGGACATATCTCCAACACTTTCAAACATGATGCGATGTCCGCTGCTGCAGGAGGAATTCCTTCAGTATATTGAGGCACACATAAGCCTTGCCCGTTCAGAGGTGGACCGTACAAGGCGTGAGGCACAGCATTATCACCATACCGCATGGATGCACCTTCACCGTTTTCTTAATGTAAGAGACTGCTTCCTGCGGTACAGGTGCGACTTTACACAGGCATTCAGAGAATTTCAGGATCAGGGGTACTTAGAGATATCCACCTGCGCCGCTACGCATGGTTTTCTCCCACTTTTTACTGCTTACCCTGAATCACTAAGGGCCCAGATTCAGACAGCGGTCTCTGACTACCAGACCACATTCGGCAGGGACCCTGTTGGCATCTGGCTCCCTGAATGCGCCTATGCCCCGGGCATTGAACAGTTTGTTCAGGAGGCAGGGCTCAGATATTTCTTTGCGGAAACCCATGCGGTACTGAACGCTGACTCACCTGCTGCATTTGGCACAAATGCCCCTGTCTATCTCAGGGGAAGTGATGTGGCAGTGTTTGCCAGGGACCAGGAGACAGGAAAGCAGGTATGGAGCGGCGAGGAAGGATATCCGGGAGATCCGGATTATCTTGATTTCCATATAAAGGGCGGCCCTTTGCGCTACAACCGCATAACAAGCAGGGACAGCGGCTGGGAAAAGGCGCCGTACAACAGGGAGTGGGCTGTTGAAAAGGTGGCAATCCACGCCCAGCACTTTATGGAATCCAGAAATTTCAGATTCAATCATATCAAGAACTGGTACTGGAAAAAACCCCTTGCAGTAGCCATGTATGACGCGGAACTGTTCGGACATCACTGGTATGAGGGTGTGGATTTCCTCTACTACCTGATGAAAAAGCTGTACTACAACCAGAACGAGACCGAGCTCATCACGCCATGCGCCTACCTTGCCAGATATCCCAGGAACCAGGAGGTTTTCATCACTCCTTCATCATGGGGAGAGAAGGGATCATTTGACAAGTGGATGTATGGCTCGGTTGCCTGGATGTACCGTCATTCACATGCTGCCATACGGGAGCTTGTGGCAATGGCCACACACCTTAGAGACCGCCAGTCAGGCAATGAGCTCTATGTAAGAATCGTGGCCCAGGCATCCCGGGAGGTGCTTCAGGCCATGAACAGTGATGTGCCGTTTGTCATCTCAAACGGACACTTTGTGGACAGAATGAAGGAGCTGTTCCTGAAAGACCTGGAGAACTTCTGGATACTTGCAGGGCTCTACTGGCATGGCGGGGACAATAAACGCACAAGATGCAGACTGGGACGCATGGAGCTGGAAAACCCCATATTCCCGGACATTGACCCACTGGTCTTTGCTTTGAATTGAATAGTGAAGGGAATATTTAAATTTTATCTATTTGACACCTACACAAACTGGTTGTTACATTACAGAAGCACGGAATGAAAATCCGCCACTATAAATACCCGGCTTAAAGCAGGCCGTCTTTTCCTGTGCAGGTACAATGAGTCGGAAAAATAGAAAAAATAGATTTTCTGTCCCTGTTTATTAAAAATTTACATCTGTCGTCAATATGGCAGGATAGAAATAATGAGATGCTCTGATAATACTTTTATGGTTTTATCCGAAAATAGCTCAAAGCTGAAAGCTCAAGGCTCAAAGTAAAAGAAGCTCTAATTTGCTGGTTCCCAAACTCCAGTTTGGGAACTATAAACTGGAAGCTCCTGCTTCCCCACTTCCTTGAGCACACAATTTAATAAACTGCAAGAGCGTATTTTCATTGTTCGTTTATCCGAAAATAGCTCAAAGCTGAAAGCCCAAAGCAAAAAAGATGTGGTTGCCTGCCTTTCCCTTTGAGCTTTGAGCCAACAGTCATGACAGGGTATGTTGCACTGCATGGGCGGCGCAGCATGAAAGTCTGGCACTCGGATTGGAGTCTGGATGCCAGATTATCGCCATCCCTGCCGTTGCCTTATGATTTTTGTACGGAAAAAAACATGAATATTCCTGATGTTCCCGAATATATATCGTCTCTCGTCCCCTACCCGCCAGGAAAGCCCATTGAGGAACTTGAAAGAGAGTACGGGGTAAAAAACCCCATCAAACTGGCTTCCAATGAAAATCCGCTCGGGCCTTCACCAAAGGCAGTTGAGGCAGCCCGGAGAGCGCTGCCCATGCTTCATCGTTACCCTGATGGAAGCGGTTACTACCTGAAACAGAAGATATGCAAAAAACTTGGGGTGAAACCTGAGCAGCTTGTGCTCGGAAATGGTTCAAACGACCTTATTGATTTCCTAATCCGTGTGTATGTAAGGCCCGGCATGCAGGTAATCAGCAGCGAACCAAGTTTCCTTGTTTATCAAAAAATGGTTCAGATAGCCGGCGGTGAAAATATAGTTGTGCCTCTCAGGGACTTTGTGCACGACCTTGAGGCAATTGCGGATTCAGTAACGCCTGCCACCAGGATTATTTTTCTGGATAATCCCAACAATCCCTGCGCCACGGTAATAAAGCGCAGTGATTTTGAAACCCTGCTTCAACGTCTGCCTGAGCATGTAATTGTGGTACTTGACGGAGCATACGAGGAGTTTGTGCGTGATGCAGACTGTCCCATGGGGTATCAGTACCCGGATCGTGATCCCAGGGTTGTTGGTTTGCGTACTTTCTCAAAATCATACGGCCTTGCAGGGCTCAGAGTGGGATATGGTATCATGGATCCCGTCATAGCCGCCATGCTGGACAGGGTCAGACAGCCTTTTAATGTAAACAGCGTTGCGCTGGCAGCCGCCGAGGCGGCGCTGGACGATACGCAGCACCTTGAAAAGACCCTGCGCCTCACATGGGACGGGCTGGATATGCTGGCTCAGGAACTGAAGAAAATGGGATGCGGTGTCATGCCTGGTCATACCAACTTCATGCTAATTGATACAGGCCGGGACGCAAAAAAAGTTTATGAGGCAATGCTCAGGAAGGGCGTGATTATAAGGGCAATGGGCGCTTATGGTTTTCCATCACATATCAGGATAACCGTGGGCCTGCCTGAAGAAAATGCCCGCTTTCTCGAAGCGTTTTCAGATGTGATAAGCTGAGAGCTAAAATTTGGCTGAGATACTTTTCATGGCATAAATTGAGGCGCTGTTCATGCAGGATGGGGCAGAGAGATATCATCCTGCTTAAGAATCACAGAAACACAAATTCACCGGAATAATTTTTTCACGGAGGTAAAATAAATCATGGCAAGACCACCTAAATGTCGTATAGTCGACCAGGAACCTTCTGTAACCTACTTTAAACCCAGGGGTATCCCGCTTCGCAAGCTGGATGAAATCACCCTGACAGTAGAAGGGCTTGAGGCCATCAGGCTCTCGGACGTAAATGGCCTGGACCAGGATGCCGCAGCCAAGAGAATGGGTATCTCACGCCAGACATTTGGCCGCATACTTTCAAAGGCCCGTAATACCGTGGCAAGGTCCATTGTGGAGGGGCTTGGCCTCAAGATTGAGGGTGGCCATTATGTCCTCTCCTCTGAATCAAACCAGGGCTGATACAATCTGAATGCTTCGGGAAAATCCCGGACAGTTTATGGCCATTCATGGCAATGACCCCAGTTTTGAAAGGACCACTATGAAATCAGCAGGCTTAAAGGGCATGGCTGCGCTGTTCGCAGTTCTGTGCCTTATCTTTTTTACGAAAGGAACCGCAATGTCAGAAAACAGTAACCCGGAAGTACTCCTCAAGACCAGTATGGGGGATATTGTAATAGAATTGTACCAGGACAAGGC
>WFRQ01000431.1 GCA_015486425.1 Deltaproteobacteria bacterium
ACTTCAAAATCCGCAGGACAGAGCCTTTTCAGCTCAGAGCCTGTCTGCCCGTTGCCGCCGGTAATCATAACTTTCATTGGAAATACTCCGCGAAAAAACATGCCGTTCCCGTACAATGGGAAAAACACTGAACAGCTATGCCCTGCATGCCCTTCAGGGAACAGATGGAGTCACAGGCAAAGTAGAGGCAGGATTTTCTCCTGTCATATCAACCGTGGTGTAGGCATAGGCAGAATGGTTGTGTATGGATTCGAAGTTTTCTGCCTCAACCGCAAACCAGGTGATCTCCTCCATCTTTTTCAGCCTTACGCAAACTGCACGTACTATGTCTTCCACGAACATGGGTCTGTCATAGGCGGCCTCGGTGACAAATTTTTCATCCGGACGTTTCAATACCGAGTATACCTCTGATGAAGCAGCACGTTCCACACATCCGATTACATCTTCAAGCCATACAAACCTGCAAAAACGCACCCATACCCTGACCTGCCCCCTCTGGTTATGGGCGCCATATTCTGATATCTCCTTTGAGCATGGGCATACTGTTGTCACAGGCACTGTGGCAAGGAGCATCAGGTCAAGCCTGTCTGTCATGGTGCCGTACAGGCCGCATCCATACTCCATAAGCCCAGATGTACCGGTGACAGGTGCATTCTTGCGAATAAAATATGGGAAATCCACCTCAAGATGGGCCTCCTTGGAGGCAAGACGCCGTTTCATCTCGTTCAGTATGTCCTGGAATGTCCTGATATTTATTTCGCACCTGTACTGATTCAGAATCTCCACAAACCTGCTCATGTGCGTGCCCTTGAAGTGCTCAGGCAGATAGACGTACATATTCACGTTTGCCACGGTCTGCTGAGAGCCCCTCTCCCTGTCAAGCACGGTTATAGGATAGCGGATATTTTTTATACCCACACGCTGCAGGGCTATCTGCCTGTTATCAGTTCGATTCTGAACGTCTGCCAGTCTCAAGTTATTTTCACTGTCCTGCATTGATCTCTTCCAGTTTCTTCACAAGTTCATGAGCCGTGCGGCTGAATCCATCCCCTGCCTCTGAAAGGGGAATGCCCTTTCTTTCAGCCCTTCTTACTTCATCAGATGTTCTGAAGGCCACGATAGGCCTTATGCCTGTTTCCTGCTCAATGAAGTCCATATCCTCGTCATCGCGCACATTATTTGCCACAATGTGCAGGCTCTTTATGCCAATGTCAGCGGCAAGGCTCTTTATCCTGCTGGCAGTCTCAATGCTTCCGCGATAGGGCTGAACCACCACCAGGATATGATCGGTTGCAGCTATAGTGCCCCTGCCAAGGTGTTCCACCCCTGCCTCCATGTCTAATATCACATCCTCATCAGGGGAGAGAAGAAGCATGTTCAGGAGATTTCGAAGCACTGCGTTTTCAGCGCAGGCGCAACCGGCGCCTCCCTGCTGAATAGCGCCCAGTACCATGAGACTGATGTTATCCTGTTTCACAAGAAATTTTTCAGGCAGGTCCGAAACCTTTGGGTTCATGTTGTAAAACGCCCCTTCACGCTCTGTGCGCTCCTGGAGCAGCTCTGTCATACTTGCAACAGGCTCAGGTACTTGATCTGCCGGAAAACCAAGGAGCCTTGCAAGGTGCGGACTTGGGTCAGCATCTATGGCAAGAACTCTCCTGCCCTGACTGGCCAGAGCGTTAATCAGAAAGGCGCTGATGGTACTCTTCCCAACCCCGCCTTTTCCACATATAGCTATTTTCATAAGTTTGTTTTCCTGTCACTTCTCAATAATGCAGTGCAAATTCTACTGTTGTGTGCTGGGGATGCAGGCTCATGCCCTTTTGCACACCCCTCCTCTTCTCGGGTCTCCGGCACAGCCTCCTGCAGGCTCCACTGCATGAACCCCTCCAAAATATACATCAAGCTCGTTCCATACGTTGATTGGCCCGATTTTTTTCACAGCATCAAGTGCGCTCTCCCCATAACCGGGCTCAACCTGGAACACAGACGAATCCCAGTGAATACGGGGAGCATGAACTGCCTCTGAAATATCCATGCCAAAATCAATATAGTTCACCATTACCTGCATGATGGCGGTACGGATCCGCTTGCTGCCCCCGCTTCCAAGCACAAGGTCCACACCATCAGGCCCTGTGACAAGAGACGGAGACATCATTGACGAGACCCTGATGCCTGGAGGGGAGCTGTGAAACCCTTCAGGATGAAGGTCATCCTCTCCCATCATGTTGTTCAGCATAATACCCGTGCCAGGAATGAGGTAGCC
>WFRQ01000432.1 GCA_015486425.1 Deltaproteobacteria bacterium
AGTAATCGGAATCATCAGCCGATGCTGCGGTGTCAGGGAAGAATGAGGTATCTACAGCCGGAACAGCCCGCTTATAATCAACCAGGGACTGGAGCTCGGCACTGCTTGGAAGACGCCAGTCATAATGGCCATTAAGTACCAGATTTTCCGCATACTCCAGGGCCTCAGCCCAGGTCATCTTATCGGCAACGCCATCATTGTTAATATCCGCGCTTGCCTGCTGCCAGACCAGGCAACTGTTGGTGTCTGTAACAGTGCCGTCACCGTTGTCAACCAGGTGGTCTGCTGGTGGAGACGTCCCGCCCCGCACCGCGCGCACCGGCAGGCTGTTGGACTTGACAATCCCATAGTCGCTGTGCACAAAGCCAGAATAAAAATCAACGCACCAGGCCTGTTCACCATTACCTGCTCCGCTTCCGTAATCAGGGGAATAATAAAAGGCCGAAGTTGCCGTCCAGTAGTATGATGAGCCGGTAAGCGCATGGGGGAAATAGTCAAGATCTATGCTGGGGTTCTGGCGGTGGGCGTTAATCAGTGTGGAAAGCTCTTCCACAGTTGGCATGCGCCAGTCATTATGGCCGCCGAAATTGGCATCGTTAAGGGCCTGAATAAAATCCTCGCTGTCTGTGCCGTCGCCACAGGTCCCGGCATTGCCGCCGTTGGTATCTGAATTGTTGTCACACCAGGTATAGGTGTTGTCCTTGTCATGTATGGAGCCATCCTCAGTTTTCACCTCCCAGACCAGTCCTGTGACATTATCCCGCACCATGGACCACACAGGGGCCGTATCAGGCAGGTCATTGCCTGTAGCATCAAGTTTGGTATAAGAGGGAGAATGAATATCGTACTGGGCATCCTGACCGTAATAAAGTTCTCCTTCAGCCGGGCACTCAATTATACCTGTATCATTATAGGCGATATTGCCGCCGGTATAGCATTTGTCCTGACCGGTATCAGGCCAGCGGGTTAAGGCGGCACCGGGCATACCTGCAGTTGCCTGGGACGCTGAAAATAACAGAACCATCATGGTAACAAACGTGGTGAACGTATTATTGTTGTTCATCTGGAATAATTCTCCTTTGTAAAGAGGCACAAAAAGGCGGTACCCGTTTTGCCAGCCGGCAGGCTGGCAATAAAAGTCTGGAGATAACTGACAGTGTGTAATATCTGCCACGCAATAACCATACCAAGGAGAAATTATAAAAAATATCCTGATAGAATTGTTTTTTGATGTTGTTTCCCGTTTTCTGTTATTTTTTAGAAAAATATTCCACAAAAAAACATGGACAAGAGAAAGAAATTACCACTTTTTTTGTTTTACAAAGGTCCCTCTGTAAAAAACGTTGAACAGTTACAAATTGCTAAATTTAGCGTTTCAAAATATGGAAAATTATTATTTCAATAAAATTAAAAGGAGTTACATCGATTATAGCTTTCCGATTTTGAAACCCTTCGGGATTGCCGTCTTCACCGCATCTCCTTTGTCATCGGAACTCACATATAGCCGACTATAATGGACATTCCTCTTTCGCGGATATACAGCAAATCCGAACAATCGCTCAAATTAGGAAATACTAAAACATCTTCAGACTGCCGTTTTTATAGAGTTTTATGGTACCGTTATCTATCCGGGCACCCCGACTGGGATCACCCCTGGCAAATAATCGAGTAGTATCAAGGAGGTTGCCGATAAAACGTATATAATCCTCTGTGCCCATCGTGTTGGTTACTTTAACGCCTTGCAGAAATTGCAGGTTCAGCCCGGGTTCAAAGCTGGCATCACCGCCAACGGTGTCCCGGTCAAAATAGAAATAGGGAAAATCTATTTTTTCATACACTTTTGATTCTATTGTTCCTCTAAGTGACGAAGCGGGAAAAATATTGATAATCATATATTCATCCGAAATACCTCCCCCTCCGGATTGATGCAGGGCATCAAGGGTGTACCACGCAGTATCGGTGGCATTATGACCGTAATTCATATGATATTGACGTATAAGAAATGGATCTGTCAAAAATTGCCAGCCATCGGCCACAATGGAATGGCCCTCTATTTTATAGGCAATCGGCCGGTTCAGGTTAAACTGGGCTTTCATCAGATCAAACCATTCTGTTGCCGTATATTGTATGTCGCCATCGCCATGATCCTCTGCCCTGTATACAACATTCATAGATCCTGTATAGCGAAAATATAAATCTAAAGACACTGCCAGTGAAGATGTATCAGCGCTCGACCCTGAACAGCCATAAGTCATGTGTACAGTATGACCTACTTCAGCACACAGTTCCGCCACCGCATCAATTGAGGCTTGTGGTGAGGAGTTCTTAACCCAGTCAAGCATGCTGGGCCAGTCGTAAGGATCCGTTACTTCCGGATAATATAAACCTGGCGCTGGGTAAATGGGTGGCGTTTTTCCATAGGGCGGCCAGTTCCAGTAGCGCATTATCTGGGCCCCGGCTGTGGCAACGCAGCCGACAACAGCATGGCCGCCATTATTCGTACACCCCAGATCCGGTGTCATTGCAGTATAAGGGTACTGCTGGTTCCAGACAGAGCTTAACAGGTACTCACCCTCCTGGTAAGGGTAAGATGCGAGAGGTTCTCCATCGTCGCCGCCATCAGCTTCGCCGGCATCTGAAGTTCTAATTACAACAGGTCGTTTCTGCCGTTTAAGTATGTTATCCCAGGCCCGGCTGTAATCAATTTCCAGAATATTCTGCAGGGCCCTGGTTGGAATTTTATCCAGCGCACCAAGATGTTTTTCAATCCCGCTAATAATCCCTTCCATGTTACCTTTAACAAGGTCTGCCAGGCCGACATCCGCATCCGGGTCCAGATTATTTCTGGCAGAATAGGCCTTTATCGGGGCCAGCTCCTTTCGGAGTGAAATGATGATAAAGCCCCTGGGGCTGACCGTGGCAAAATAGCCGATGGTGCGTCCTTTCCGTTTCAGCTCCACCATACTTTCCAGATGGGCAGCGGTCGCCCCGCCCCAGGAATGTTTTTTCTCAATAATAATATCTATCCAGTTTTGCGCTGCTGTTTCCGCTTCGCTCAGACTTACTCTCGCGGCAATACAGGGGACAGCTATTACAACAAAGCAGAGAGAGACAAACAATAAAATTAATATCTTTTTCATCTCTGCCTCCACTTACTGTAAAGTTATCAATACGAGGATTTCAGCGGTTTCTCCTCTATCAAGATCCTCCATTGCCTTACCCAGAATTGCCCCCTGAGAACGCATGGCATCAGTGGCCTTCATGGCATAGCCGGGCATATTTGAGGTGGTTAACAGATCCCCCGGTTTTATGGCTTCCTGACTTGCCTCTACATTACAGTAGACCCGACCGGCCAGGGCAACATCCTGATCAAACTGCCCGGTGCCGAGTCTCACCCCGGAACCCAGGCCATTGGCGCCGGCAACCACTCCGGCGACTTTAGTGTCATAAGCACTGGTGCTCATTTTCAATTTTCCGGAGTTGTCAGGATCAATAATCAGAACTGTTCCGGGCTCAACAGGCTCAATATCTGAAACATCAAAGCCCTCGGCATAGTCGAGCCCCTCGCCAAGTTCCATGACCGGAAGATCCGAAGTATGACTTAAAATTTGAACATTCCCTTTAAATACAGCAGCATAACAGGCTTCCATTCCCGTTGCTTCCGCGTAAATGCCTCTGCCCCAATCGCCAGTGGCCTTAAAATAGCCGCCAAAACCGTGGCTCCCTGCAGACTCAAAATAGCCACCATAGTTTTCTACATTTCCCGTAGCATCAGCTTTTCCATAAACACCGCGTCCCCGGTCACCGGAAGCTACAAAATAACCACCATAGTTATCAGTCGATCCGGTTGCAGCGGCATTACCGTAAACCCCATGCCCGTTGTTGCCGGAAGACTCAAACCAGCCGGCATAACTGTTATTTGCTGCGGAATTACTAATCCTAACGCTATATTTTGAATCAGAATCAATAAAGAAACTATTTGTGTTAATGAAACCATCAACATAAATATCACCCGTTGCTTTCACATCGCCGTCAAAGTAGCCGGCATAGTTTGTCCCTTCACCTGAAGCGGTTGCATAAACACCATAATTGACGCCGTCGGTTTTTCCCCCGTCAGCTCTGGCATAGAGGGCAATATTTTCATCGGCATCATCACTATTCCAGGCATAGACCCCGACTCCGGGATCTCCGGAAGAGGTTTTTCGGCCAAGTACCCCGATATGTCCGGGCGTGGTTGGCAGACCTGAGGGACTGACAGCGCCGAGCAGTCCTTCTGCATACGTATAAGGTGTAGGCAAATAATATGGTGGTGGACCTACCACTACTCTATAATCAAGGCCCCTGACAGCCGACTTGCCGGCAGAATACCCTTTGACATTCAATCTGTTTCCTTCACTGTCACTGGTGCCGATGGCCACATTCCCTGCGGTGGTATAGGTATCGGTTGTCCCGGTCCAGGCATCATTAGTGGTGTCGCCGCCACTGCCGACCACCAGGGAATCAAGCACCGCTCCGTCAGCGGCGATATCCCGACCGTCAACCAGACCGGAAACGGCAATGGTACCGGCCTCAAGATAGGGGGCAGACATATAACTGCCCACGTAGAGATAATTCATTTCACCACGTTTTGCGGTAACAGTTTGAGTTGCCGCGATGTTTCCAAGCACCTGTAATTTTTCTGAAGGTGTCTGGAGGCCGATGCCCACATTCCCACTGTTATCCACAAATACGGCCCCGATCGGGCTGCCATCAGCCGCATCCAGAGTATTGCGCTGCCCAATATTATCAATGCCATCTGCAAAACCAGCAGGCATATTGGCAAGGTTGCTCCAATCCACTGCGACACCACTGCTTCCCGCGGTGAGATCACTTTTTTTGGCATAATCTGCAGCATCGGAACCACCGAGCATATCACTGTCGGCAGCATTATAAGACCAGAAGGCGGCTGGAATTGTGGCCAGTGGAGTTCTCGGCTCAAGAGCTGTACCCTCAACATCCACCTGCAGAAATAGATCTTTATCTGAAAAATCAATGGAATATAGAGATGAAACAGTTCCAAGCCGCACATTGAAAACACCGTCAACAACAGTCACCTGCTGACTCTCCTGCCAGATGCGCCCGGTTGCCGGATCGGTATTGAATGCATCGTTCCACAGGCTGAAATCAATAGCCAACAGACCATTTACAGCCTGACCGCTGGAATCTGTCAACTTCCCCTGATAATTTATAAAATTCCCTGTACTGAAGCAGGGCGATGAAAAGATTATGGACAGAACCAGCATGCCGAAAACTGCAGGGAACAGACTCCTCTTTTTTATCATTTTTTTATCCTCATTTTCTCAGGAACATGGTCTATTCAGCATCCATGTCTGTGGGAATGGCAATGGCGCTGTCTTACACTGAACAATTATGACTTTGATCTATGTATGAACTATGTTTTTATGCAGCCTTACCGGCGACTAATTTTACCAAAATCTGCTGACAGCAGATTGATCTGGTTAAGCAGATCAGGATTTCCCGGCAGAGCGGCAATAAAGGCTGCCAAATCGTATCCATCCACATCTCCATCCGGTTCCGAGTCAAATCTTGATAGCCATGTACGGGAGGCGGCATTCCAGAAACCAGGGGTCAACTCATAAGTATCCATTGTTGAGGCAGTTAAAAATCCCGGTGAAGTCGGAGTCGGGTGCCCGAGACAGAATCGCAGGGTATATGATTCATCTGCTGCCGCTATTATTGAGCCAGTGCTTGAAATCACCTGGCGATTGATAAAATAGTTTGAAAAACCACCGATTTTTCTGATTTCCGCAGGGGTTAAGGCCCTGTTGTATATCTGTACATCATCAATTGATCCGTGAAGATAGGAAATGGCTGATTTATAAATACGCCTGCCAAGTGTTATTGAGGAGTCTGAATCAAAAGCCATGAGTACTTCAGTGTTATGTCGTACTTCTCGGCCATTAATGTATAATCGCAAGTCACCATAATAATTGCCATGGGAATCTACTCTGTCAGGATCCTCGGGATTATCGTAAACCAGGACAAGATGGGTCCAGGCAGAAACAGGAGGGAGAAACGGCACATAATAAAACTCCACACCACCGTAGATAGAATACCCGCCATCATAACTGTGAAACATGGAAATAATGCCATCGATCCTGTTAAGCTGAACATTCCAGGCCCCGGAAGAAGATCCATCACTGTACCATTTTGAAATCAATGGGGTGTAGTGAGACTCGTCCATGCTGTAAGAATAGATTCTGGACCAGAACGCCAGCGTGTAGTGCCTTATGTTCAAGATTTCGGGAGAGGCTGGAATGGAGATATATCCGTCCTGACCATCAAATACCGCAGCCTGACTTCCAGCGCCGGAATGACCAGGACCATAGCTCACTCCGCCAATTGCACTTCCGTCATGGCCATTGCCGCTGACATCAAGCGCCTTTCCCTCCAGGGGGTAATATGCCACCAGTCCCTCAACCGTTTCAGCCTGAACCGCAGCACACATCATCAAGAGCAGCACGCAACCCGCTGCTGCCAGCCACATAAAAATTTTATTGCTCATGGCATCTCCAATAATCAGAGTGTAAAGGGACTGCCGCGCAGGTATATACCTGCGAAACAAATCGATCGAACTGAAAAAATCGTACTTTTCCCCTGAATGGGGATTAAAATTTCATGGAGAGTTGTTGGTATTGCCAGCCACGCAAATCGCAAAATACTGAAGCAATAAAATCAAAACAGTCATCATCCACACTGATATCAAGGACACAGCGCGATTAAAAATAAAAGAATCTATTCAGCACAAGTGAATGGTCTTGTGTTGTAATGATTTTAAAGAACTTCGCAGTTTTTCCTATTGAAGCAAAGCAACAAAAAACGCGTCTGTCTAAGTGAGGCACTGTTGAGTTTCGCGATTTTGGCCAGGCAACTTAGGAAAACGATACCATTCGCGGAGCTGAGCAAAAACACTGAACAGTTACAGAGATTAAAAGGTCAGAAAATTTTGATAAGGCAGGCAAAGGAGATAAGTGGAGATATTTTTTTATTCCCCGGCACAATTTTTCGAACTTTTTGAATGCAGGCCCCTACTGTCCGCAGTGCTCTGCAATCACCTCAATATTTATATTTGCAATAATTGTACCATTAAATAATTACTTAAAAACCTCAGGTAGAATAAAATTAAAGCATATTTTATTGGTTTTTACGAGAGAGTGGGGAAAACTTTTCACAGAAAAATTTTTCCGTTTATGTGACATTCTATTCATAATGCCTTACTCCCATAACGAGTAAGGCAACCACAATACCGATTCACGGTTATGTGTTAATACGAAGGACAATTATTTACTCGTAAAAGTGCCGCAAGGCTCCTGACCTATCCGGTCACTATATAAAGGTATCTTCTCAGGATTACGGCATCTGATGCACTGCCGAGGGTTAAAAGTACAGGAAGTACGCCTTCGCCCCCTCCTCCTTTCATCTGCAGCATCC
>WFRQ01000433.1 GCA_015486425.1 Deltaproteobacteria bacterium
CTGCAGGCAGAATGAACAAATGATGTCCATGCTTCCTGTTTGAAGGTTCAGTCGGCATCTTCTTTCTCCATAACCGCAAGCATGCGGTACGCAAGGAATCGTGACAGGGGTTGAAGTATCTTTTCTGCGGCACATACTGCGGGAACAAGGAACTCCGGACAGAGCGAAGGCTTTTCAAACCCTCCGCTCAGAGGATAAAGCAGAAAATCCGAATAATGAATTTCCGTAACATGAAAGTCAGGAAACATGGATGAAAGCCTGTCTCTCTTCCTTAGAAACAGCAAGGTGGCTACTGCCATGTTGCCGTCAAAAGGGTCCTTGTCTGCTGCGTCACGCCATATCCCCCCTTTGGAAAAGGGATCAATTGAGAAATCCACATCTTCAGGGTGCAGATACCTGTATACAGGCCATGACCACGCAGAGATAAAGGGCTCAAGCAGTATCAGCCGGCCCCGGCCCATGAGTACGCGTCTGGCCTCTTTAATGAAGTCAAGTGGATCCTGCAGATGATGCAGCACATCTATGGCAACCACTGCACCAAGTGATGCCGTTCTGAAAGGCAGATGGTGCGCATCCAGATTCAGATCAAGCCATGGACAGAAAACGAAATCAGATGTAATCAGTTCCGGGCAGAACTCCTTGAAGTTCCCTCCGCCTCCTCCAATTTCAAGAACAGTGCCACTCTCAGGCACATGCTCCAGGATATCCCTGTACCAGCGTTGATATATCCTGCGCAGCATGGCCTTCTGCTGCCATACACGGCGATGCTTTTCAAGTTTTTCAAATGACATGGTAAATCAGGCCGGGATGGCGACGCGTGAAAAATAATGAAGGCAACAGACTCTGCTCAGGATTCAGGCATAAAAAAACCCGGGTACTGCCGACAATTTCGGCAGCGCCCAGGTTTGAATTCAGCTCACCAGTTCCTATTTAAGAACCGGCAGATTATGCGGATCTATGTGACATGTGAGGCAGTTGGGGAACTTATGATGTATCTCAGCCCCGTGAGGCTCACCATGACACTTCTGACACTTGGGAATTTCACCATGATGCTCGTGACATGTGGCACAATGGAGATCCGAGTGTTTGGTATGGTTGGTCTGGAGGTCCTCGTAAAGCCCACTGTGGCAGGAACCGCAGACCCTGTTATCCATATCTTCAGGATACTTCAGTATATGCTTTGCACTGTGGGGACGGTGGCAAACCAGGCAGTCCTGATATGTCTGACCCTGTATATGAGGCTCATGGCAGTCAAAGCATGTAGGTTTCATGCCATGCTTGGTAGCATCTATGCCTGTGATATGACAGCCAACGCATCCCACTGCAGTATTGTGCTTGCAGGGATATTCTTCCATCTCCCTGCCTTCAGGATTGTAATGGCATACCTCACAGGCCACAACCTTCTTGCCGTGCTTATTCCTGACCTTCTGCTGCACGCCTTCAAACGGGATATCCAGAGGAGAATGGGGATCCTTGTGACACTGCAGACAGTCAGGGAAAGCATCACCGTGCTTCAGCCCGTGACACCTGGCACATTTGGGCATTATTTCCTTGTAATTGTTTTTGGTGGGTATGTAGGCGTGGAGCTGGGTATGACACTTCAGGCAGTCAAATCTGTGCTTGCTGTTGCTGTTCTGCAGCCTTGTGTACTCGCCACGGTGACAGGACCCACACTGTACAGGCTGAATAGACTGCGGTCTTCCTGTGTAGAGTTCCGCTCCAGCAGAACCCGGAACCTTCTCCTGCTCAGCAGCCGGTGTGCCCTGCTCCGCTGCAGGCGCCTGCTGCTCAACTGCCCCTGATTCTGAACCTTCTGACTTTGCCGCCTGAGTGTTGTTGGCACATGATACAACCAGCAGGGATGCCATCATGATAAACATCGGCAGCCCGAACCTTAAAACATCCTTGAACTTCATCATAAAACCTCCTCATAGTCCCTTGTTCCCCTGCTCTGTGGCCTGAACCTGTTAATTTGCAGCCCCCAAAAAACAAGGAACCACCCCCTTGCCGATTCAAAACACACAACAGGGATAATTTAGTTACACAGATATTTCAAACTGCAATAAAACTCCTGACCCTTTTTCATATTTTACATTAAAGCTGCTCGTACTGAGAAAAGACTGTTGCTGAAGAAAGCAGTTGCATTAAAAATAATATTGTTTTGATGCAGGCATGTCAATCAAATTCCATTTTTAAGGCTCATGGACGTATAAAAGGAACAGTAAACAAAGCAGGTTAAACACAGCAGGCCAGGAATACAGACACTTATTCACTGCAGGATATGTCCCTTTTCGGCGCAGGTGTCTAACAACTCC
>WFRQ01000434.1 GCA_015486425.1 Deltaproteobacteria bacterium
AGGCGACTTTCTTCCGTAGAGACACTTGGAAGCTGTGATGTAATCTGTACAGACAAGACAGGTACTCTGACGGAAAACCGCATGAGTGTCCGATTCGCCTGGACCCCTGACTCTGAAATCCGCATCGAGGGCCAGGGGTATTCTCCGAGAGGCAGAATACATGGAGGTACTGTCATCCCTCTGCTGTTTGAAGCAGGTCTTGTATGCAGCCATGCGGCCATAAGGCAGGATAAGGGGGAGTGGATTGCGGTTGGCGACCCGACCGAGGCAGCACTTGTGGTAAGTGCTGCGCGTGTCGGTGTTGAGCCTCAACTAAAGGTGCTTGATGAAATTCCCTTTGACTCTAAAAGGAAGCGCATGAGTGTGCTTGCCGTGGATAGAGATGGCATCAATATGATGTTTGCCAAGGGGGCACCTGACATGGTACTTGAGCGCTGTACTTCAGTGCTCATCAATGGTGAAGTGGTACCGCTTACCTCTGCGATACGAAATTCCATACTTGAACAGAATGAAAGATACGCTGGAGAGGCGCTCAGGGTCCTGGGTTTTGCATACAGAGAGTTTGAAGAGGGGGAAGAGGCCGTATTAGAAGAACATGATATGGTGTTCCTGGGCCTTCAGGCAATGATGGATCCTCCGAGACAGGATGTTGCTGAATCTGTCAGAAAAACCAGGGAGGCAGGTATCCGTGTTCTGATGATTACAGGGGATTATCCTGCAACTGCTGCGGCAGTAGGGCGTATGATTGGCATAGACGGAAAGGTGGTTACTGGATATGAACTCCAGGAGATGACGGATATTAAACTGAAGACCATGATAGATGAAGGTGCCAATATCTTTGCAAGGGTAGCGCCTCTTCATAAACTGCGCATTGTAAAACTGCTGCTTGATGAAGGTCATACGGTTGCCATGATTGGAGATGGCGTGAATGACGCTCCGGCTCTCAGCAGGGCCTCTATTGGTGTTGCGGTAGGCAGCGGGACAGACGTTGCAAAGGATGCTGCTGATTTTATCCTGCTTGATGACAGTTTTACCAACATGGTAAATGCCATTGAAGAGGGCAGGGGCATTTATGATAATATACAGAAATCCGTCATGCTTCTTCTATCCGGTAATCTGGGCGAGGTTCTTATCATCTTTCTTGCTGCACTGATGGGGCTGCATCTGCCCCTCACGGCTACGCTCCTGCTTTGGATCAACATGATAACAGACGGCGCACCTGCCCTGGCATATGCCGTGGACCCCTATGCCGCGAATATTATGAAAAGGGGGCCTGTGCCTGTTAATGAAAGTATCCTGCCTCGCCGTAAAGTCATCCAGTTGCTGGTGCTCGGCGTATCAGGAGCACTGATTGCGCTGCTGCTCTTTGCCTTTTCAGGGGGCGCATCAGACAGCCATGAGCAGGTGCGCTATGCGCAGACCATGGTCTTTAACTATGTCATTATGTACGAATCTGTACTGGTATTTGCTATCAGGGGAGGGTATGGGGCAAGGTTCTTTTCCAACGTATGGCTCCATGCATCAGTTCTGATTTCCCTGGCTTTACAGGGTATCCTCATGTACACGCCGCTTAATACTCTGTTCAGAATTACACCTCTTGCACTTTCAGATATTGGCATGCTTGCCGCGTGCACAACCTGTTTTGGTATGATATGCGTTGCCTATGCGGTAGGTGCCTCTTTTTTTGAAAAAAGAGGAAGATGATTTTCAGTACGTTATGATATGGGGGAGCATTCCCCGTTTGTCCCAATATCATAACGTGCTGCTGCTATGTAACTTTTTGAGACTGGTTCTGAAACTGTCATGAGGTATCACGAACGTTCCATGCAGGTTTTCTCGCAGAACAAGTCTCAAAAAGCCACACAGCCTCCGCAATAATAGAAAAGGCGGGACAAACGGGGAATGCTTTCTATCACGACTGCCAGTTATGGTAAAGGTCCTGGTAAAGCGCTGAATGTTCCATAAGTTCATCATGACTGCCTCTATCCACTATGGTGCCATGGTCCATCACTGCAATTTCATGGGCATTGTGAATGGTGGACAGCCTGTGCGCAATGACAATGGTGGTCCTGTCTCTCATGATCACATCAAGTGCCTTCTGTACTGCCTGTTCTGATACAGAGTCAAGGGCGCTTGTGGCTTCATCCAGGATGAGAAGCGGCGGGTTTTTCAGCAGGGCGCGCGCAAATGCTATGCGCTGCCTCTGACCTCCTGAGAGGTTAAGCCCGCGCTCACCAAGCACTGTATCGTAGCCGTCCGGCATGGCCTCAATGAATTCATGGGCCTGGGCCTGTTTTGCAGCATGGACTATCTCTTCAAAAGAGGCGTCGGGCTTTCCTGCTGCGATATTCTCCCTGATGGTGTCACTGAACAGTATGACATCCTGAGTCACCACGGCAATCTGTCTGCGTAGGGATTCAATGTCAAGTCTGGATATGTCCATGCCATCCCATAAAATTGTACCTTCAGAGGGTTTATGAAAACCGGGGATAAGGTCAGCAAGAGTTGATTTACCTGCACCGCTCGGCCCTACCACAGCCATGATCCTCCCTGCAGAAATGGTGAGGTTTATATTTTCAAGTACCGGCGGGGCATTTTTAGTGTATTTGAATGTTACATTGCGGAATTCAACCCCACTTTCAAGCCCCTGCACTTCAACGCCACCTGCAGGTTCCGAGGGGTAATCAAGGACAGTATCAACCCGTTCCAGAACCCCTATTGATTCCTGCAGACTGGTATATGCAGCCCCCAGTTTTTTCATTGGAGTAAACGCCATGACTATTGCAGTGAGAACTGAAAAGAATTCACCTGAAGTCATAGCCCCCTTTACTA
>WFRQ01000435.1 GCA_015486425.1 Deltaproteobacteria bacterium
CCCGGCGGCCATGGCCTCCCTCGCAAGGCTTAAGCCAGAAAATCCTGCAGTAGCAGAACGGGTGGAACTCTATGCAGGCGGGATGGAGCTTGCAAACGGCTTTTCCGAACTTAATGACCCTCAGGAACAGAGAGCCCGTTTCCTTGCGGATATCAGAAAACAGCAGGAGGCAGGACTCCAGCCTCTCCCCATGCCTGAACAGTTCCTGCACGACCTCTCCAGAATGCCTCCTGCTGCAGGCATGGCCCTTGGCATTGACAGGCTCATCATGCTGCTTCTCGGAATACAGGACATCAGAGAAGCAGTAGCTTTCCCAGCCTGGAGCTGAACCAGAGTGCAGGGGCGGAATACCCGCCGAACTACTCACCCCCCTTCATGATGGATTCCACTGGACGGGAAAGACGTTTTTCACGGAACATATCTGCTCACAGGGTGCTGAAGATGAGGCGCGAAATCGCAAAGTTATTTTTGTACAGACCCTTAATATTAACCCCTCCTGTGCCGATAAACATACAGGGAGGTAAATCATGGATCAGAACAGCGTGGAACTCTTGTATTCCCAGTCAGGGGAAGATATCAACAGTGAAAATGACTCAAGGGCCGACAGGGGCATCCTGGTTGTAGATGATGATGAAAGCCTGCGTGAATTTCTCGAAATCCTGCTTGTAAAGGAGGGCTACAGGGTCTATCCGGCTGAAAGCGGCGAAAAGGCCCTTAATATCCTTGAGAGTAACAATATTTCAATGGTGATCTCCGATATCCGAATGCCCGGCATGGATGGAGTGAGCCTTCTCAAGGCCATTAAAACAAAACGTCCCGAACTCCCTGTGGTACTCATAACCGCGTTTGCATCAATGGATTCCGCAGTAAGCGCAATGAAGGAAGGGGCCTGGGACTATCTTACCAAGCCTTTCAGAATAGAAGAACTCAGGGAAATACTTGAAAAGGCCCTTGCCGCAGCCAGCTCCTCCTCCCGGTCTGTGGATATCCCTGAAGCCACGCATCAGGAAGGCAGGGTTCACACGCTTGACCAGATGGTGGCAAGAAGCCCTGCCATGCTCAAGCTGTTCCAGATTATCCCACGCGTTGCCGCCACTTCATCCAGTGTTCTCATCACAGGAGAGACAGGCACTGGAAAGGAGCTTGCCGCCAGGGCAGTGCATAACCTTGGACCACGCAAAGACAAACCCTTTGTGGTGGTAAACTGCGGAGGCATACCGGAAAATCTTCTGGAAAGTGAACTCTTCGGCCATGCAAGAGGGGCATTTACCGGCGCAGCCCAGGAGAAAAAAGGGCTCTTTGCCATGGCCCATACAGGAACAATTTTCCTTGACGAGATTGGAGAGCTTCCCATGCTCCTGCAGGTAAAACTCCTGCGGGTTGCTCAACAGAAGGCATTTACTCCTGTGGGAAGCACCACACCCATTGAGGTGGATGTCCGCATCATTGCTGCCACAAACAGGGACCTTGAACAGGAGGTGATGGACGGCAACTTCAGAGAAGACCTGTTTTACCGCCTTAATGTAATTCAGATCAAGATGCCGTCTCTAAGGGAACGCCCTGAAGACATCCCGCTGCTTGTCCAGTATTTTCTTGATAAATATTCAAGAGAACAGGGCAGAGAGATGCAGGGTATTTCCAGTTTTGCCATCGAGGCCCTGATGAAGTACCACTTTCCAGGAAATGTCCGTGAACTGGAAAATATCATTGAACGAAGCGTAGCGCTCTCCACCTCCAATCTGTTGCTGCCCGAAAGCCTTTCTCTTGCGAAATTCAAGGAAGAAAAACAGACTGTTGAGGGCGGCCAGGAAGTTCTCCCTGCCTTCATACCGGACGAAGGCATGGTTCTGGACGATATGCTGAACTCCATTGAAAAGGAATACCTCAAGGCAGCACTTGAAAAGACGAACGGGCGCAAAACTGATGCAGCCGCGCTTCTTGGCATGAATTTCAGGTCCTTCCGCTACCGCCTGTCCAAATACGGCCTCTAAGCCAAAGGCAGTTTCGGCCTGGCAAAAACCATCTTTTCAGTAGCTCAACATGCATATTAACAGCAAGATTTCAGACAGACGCCTCTTTCATATCATCACTGCAGGCAGGCTCCTTATCTTTCTGCTGCTCCTTGCAGCGGTGTGGCTCAATCCGTCACGTCCTGGATTTTCAGACGCAGGATTACAGCAGTTATCAATGCTTCTCGGAGCCGCATTTTTTTTCACAACCATATTCACCCTGTGGCACCGGAGGACCGGCCCTGATCCCAGGCTGAACGCCGTACAGATGTGTGTGGACGTGGCGCTGGTAAGTGTCACCGTGCTTTTTACCGGCGGCATTCAAAGCGGTTTTTCCTTTCTGTATGTGCCTGCCATTGTCACTGCGTGCCTGCTGGGCGGGCGCATCCTCGGCGCGGTGGCGGCCTTTTTGAGTACCACAGGTTATGCGGCAGTGTCGTTTATGACACCGGGTGCGTTGCAGAACATGGGCTATGCCGCATACGTTTTTCTTATCAACATGTCTGCATTCAACATCACTGCCGTGCTTGGGATATGGCTTGCACAGAGGCTGAGGCACACAGAACAGGAACTGACAGATGCCGCGGCCACAGTTGCCCGCATGGAAAAAATCCAGCACCATCTGGCCGAATCCATGCGTTCAGGCCTGATAATGGTGGATGGCACAGGTACAATCATATTCTGCAACCGGTCCTCAAGGGAGATACTGGGACCCGCAATTAAGAGATGCCGCGGCCTGAAACTTGCTGACGTGTGGCCGGAGATGCAAGGCCTCGCCTGGGACAACGCAGATGGTGAGTCAGTACAGCGGCAGGAGATAAAATTTTCCAGCCCTGACGTTCAGGAAAAGATACTTGGGGTATCAACATTCCCTGTAATGGACCAGGATGGCCGCTCACTGGGCTATGGGATAATTTTCCAGGACATTACCGAAATAATCATAAAGGCTGAACACCTGCACCGCATGGACAGACTTGCCTGTCTTGGCGAAATGGCAGCAGGCCTTGCCCACGAGATAAGAAACCCGCTTGCATCAATTTCAGGTGCGGCTCAGTTCCTGGCAGAGGGGGATTTTATTTCACCTGAGGGCAGAAGGCTCCTTGACATCATTTTCAGGGAAACCAGTCGCCTTAACAGGCTTACCAACTCATTCCTGCTCTACGGACGGCCCACAAGGGAGACTGTGGAACAGGTCAGCGCAGCAGCCGAAGTAGAAGAGATTATTGACCTGATAGGGCGCAGAAGGCACCTGCCTCAGGCAAAGGTTGAAATTGATATCCCTGACAGTGCGGTGCTTGAAACCGAACCCAACCAGCTCAGGCAGATACTTGTGAACCTCATCCTCAATGCCTGGCAGGCCCTTCCGGAAGAGGGCGGGTGCATAACAGTTTCAGGAATGGTGCAGGACGGCACTCTGGAACTGAAAATTATTGATAACGGCAGCGGCATCAGCAGTCGTGATCTTGACAGGATATTCAACCCGTTCTTCACAACAAAGCCGGACGGCACAGGCCTCGGGCTTGCCATTGTGCAGAGACTGATTCATGATCTTGGCGGAGAGGTCAGCGCTGCCTCAGGGCCTGATACCGGGACTGAATTCAGGATAGTGTTACCCCTTGCAGGCGCCACTGAAGAAGAAGCTTTGCTGGACAGGGCCGCATAAGACAAGCTCAAGGGCACCGCACCTGCTGTAGCAGGGCTGAACCCGCCATTTTCTCCTATTCCCTCAAACCGCCTCACACACCTTTGTTATACCGTTTCCCCCACTTTATATTACGCCGTTCTATGGGGCTGATACCTCTGTTTAGAGGACGTACCAAGGATAAACAATGACTCCGGAGCGTTCAAAGGACTGGTCACCTCCGCATATCAAAGCCGCAGGCCCGGTTTCATGCCCTGCCAACCTTGCCCAATACTTGAGCGTGTTGAAAAAATCGGGCGCTATCGTCTGTGCGGACTTGGCTTCCACAGGAATCAATTCCCGGCCCAGGTCAATAATGAAGTCCACCTCGTGGCCAGAAACATCTCTCCAGAAGTACAGGCTGGGCTGTTCGCCCCAATGAAGAAAGTTCTTGTAAAGCTCAGAGACAACATAACTCTCGAACACTGCACCTCGTTCGGCCCTGTGAAAAAGCTCATCTGGTGAGCGAACTTGAAGGAGGTAGCATAGAAGACCTGTATCGAGAAAATACAATTTTGGACTCTTGATGAGTCTTTTCCCGAAATTCTTGTAGTGGGGCCTCAATAGCGCGACTATGAAGCTCGCTTCGAGCACTGATATCCATCGCCTGGCCGTCGTGTGGGTGATGCCGCAATCCGACGCAAGGCTCGATAAATTTAGAATCTGCCCACAACGGCCTGCACACAACCTAACGAATCTTGCAAAGGCTTCTATGTCACCAACGTTCAGAATTGTCCTCACGTCTCTTTCTACATAGGTCTGGTAATAGGAGGCAAGCCAATCGCGGGCAGGCAACCCCTTGTCGTGGATTCTGGGATAGAAGCCCGTGAAAATCGTCTCAAGCAGGCTCCTTTTCGGCCTCTGTTCTACCTGGGAAACCAACCTGCCCAGCGTGTCAAGTGGCAGGGGATCCCTGCCTGCAAGTTCCGCCATGGACAGAGGAAGTAGATGTAACACAGCACACCTACCTGCAAGAGACTGTGAGACACTCTGGAGGAGCAAGAAGTTTTGCGAGCCGGTGAGGATAAAGCGGCCTAACCAATCAGGGTTTTCGTCTACAACTACCTGGATGTAAGAGAAGAGCTCCGGTGCGCGCTGAACCTCATCAAAGATTACGGGTGCGTGGAACTGAGCAAGAAAACCCCGAGGATCTTCCAATGCAAATTCACGTTGGTCAGGGAGTTCCAGGGAAACGTATGTATATTCTGGGAAAACAGACTTAACAAGGGTAGTCTTACCCGACTGACGAGGGCCTGTCACCGTAACAACGGGGAAGAGCATTGTTGCCAGTTTCAACTTTTTGGCTAATGTTCTTGCGATCATAGTGTAGATTCAGTACGATTGAATATTTAATATTCAAAGTACCCTAAAATAATTGCTTTTGTCAAGTTAGCCTACCCTGAAATTGTGCAGACCCAGTTAAGCCGTTTTTTGCAGTTCAGACCAATGTTCTTCATTATCTGAAGGTGGGGCGGCCACCATCAATGGCCTTCGCCCGGACTTTTATGACGGGCCCCTCACCGTAACTATGATCTTGGAGACAACACCGCTACCGCCTTTGTTGTGTTTTCCGGTATAGGACCGCAGGGGGGACTATAACGGTGATTCTGACGTAGACGGTGCCGACCTGGCAGGATTTGCGGCTGAATTCGGCAATTAATAGAATGCAGGGGTCAGCTCTTGCCATTTGACATCGCCCGTCACTACATGCGTCCAACTCCCAAATTTGTCAAATGTCAGGGGCTGACCATTGTATCTCACTTAACCCGTCTTTCGGTATTCGCCCAATATTTTGTTAACATACTATTTTTTAATATGATATATCAAATGGTCTTGTTTTTCCGTTCCGATGTATAATTTCTTACTTTTTTAAGACTCCCTTCGTCCCAAAAAAACGAAATTCGCTGGCACCTAGCTGAGATAGAAACAATTTTAATGGCTGTGCTTGGCCCAAAAACTACGAAATCCTTCAGAGTCACTCCAAAACAAGACCATTTACTACACTGAATAGATACCCCAAAAAATCAATTTAAATTCCCCCGCAGTCTATTTTACCGAACTGGCAGGCGAATTGATTAACATTTTCATTATTAATACTGGCCGGGTCATTGACGAAATACGCAAGATCCAGGCCATCAACATCCCCGTCGTGGTCTTTATCAAAACCGCACTCCGGCTTTGTGCTGTTCAACAGCAGTATATTTTGCCCCACGTTGGCGTAAAAGAGATCAGGGGCACTGTCACCATCAACGTCGCCTGCTGCCATGTCATAGGTGTTTACACCTAAGGCCGGAAGCAAACCCGGAGGATTCGTAAGATGGCCGGGGTGATCATTATCGTTCAGAAAGACAATATTCGAGAAGTTCCCCTTTCTGCCTACAATGATGTCCTTGTCCCCGTCCATGTCTGCATCGAAAGATATCCCGCTTATCCAGTAATTGAAATCACCATGGAGACGGCTCAAGGTTGAAGGGAGCCAGTCATCACCGGAATAATGCGAGTGGTCAACGAAGATTCCCCCCTCCTGAATCAGATATTCAGGGTAATTATTTTCACCAGCAGGAGCAAACACATCAAAATGATTGGAGCTATCGCTATCAAAGTTTTCCAGTAAGATAGAGACAACACGCGGGTTTGATGCAAGAGCATCATTTCGGGGATCACCGATATCACCTAACTGGCCATTATCATTTTTGTACAGATAAAGCTGGATGTTGCCACTGATATTGCCAGATCTCACCAGATCGAGGTCTCCATCGTTGTCCATATCTTTCAGTGTCAGAGCAGTAGTTTGTCCTCCGTTCAGGCTTCGTTCATATTGGTCTGTTCCAATACGACTTTCTGTCTCATCAGTGAAATATCCTGATCTGTTATTGATGAGAACACGATCTTTTGAAGGCTGCGGTTGATTAAAGGATTGGCAGCCAGGATTGTCCGGGCACTCTGCACAATCATAGCAGCAACTGCAAGAATAACATTCCCCGGTGCAGCACGGGTTCTCTGGCTCCTCGTTACAGTTTATCTCCTGACAGTCCTCACAATCATAGCAGCAATCCGGATTTACAGGCCAATGCTCCCCGGTTTCAACACATTCCTTATCGTTACCGAAAACCAGGTCAGGGAATCCATCACCGTTTATGTCTCCAATTGCCAGTACTACCGAATGATCGTTCAGCTCCGGCATACGAATAGTCGTTTCATCACTAAAATGGCCCGTTCCGTCATTTATGTAAATTCTGTTCTGTCCACCTTCACCCGAACACTGTATTCCAAATCCACTTTCAAAATTTTGCCACTCTTTGTAAGGGCCGGAGTTCGCGACAACTATGTCGAAATCGTTGTCCCCGTCAATATCAACCAGCTTTATATCCGTGGATTGATCAGAGTCCACAGGTAAACGATCATCAACGGTTCCAGGTATCCCATCCGGTCCGAACGTGGCGTCGACAAAAATCCCTGAGCCATCATTTATGTAAAGTCTGTTTTGCGGATCCATGGCATGGCATGCGGGATCATCATAATCCATGTCCTCGTCCGGCAATCCTCCCATGTTAGCGACCACAATATCGATGTCGCCGTCACCGTCAATATCTCCCATGGCAGCGGCCATACTGCAGTCGCTTACCTCTGGAAAGCTTCCATTTGGAGCCTGAACAAATGTCCCGGGCGGCAACTCTATTTCAAGATGAACGGCGTTGGATTGCTTTTCATTGACTGTGACCACCACATCCCCGCTTTTGCACCCGCTGGGAACAAGGAGCTGGAGTTCTCCATAATCGGCGGCAGTTACCTCAGCATCTATTCCCGATATTGTGACTTTGTTATCCTGTGGTTCATCATCAAAGCCTGCCCCGTAAATTGAAAGGGTATCTCCCCATGTGGCCGAATCACTACTCAGCGATTCGATCCTGTGCTGAACATGTATGATCGCAATGTCAGGATCGCTCCAGACGTTATCATCTTTAACTTCCAGTTGAACCACATAATCCCCTCCCACTTTTGCCACAAATTGGCTGCTGGCCGCATCAGTTGAATTATTGGGATAAAAGTATCCCGGATGCTCGCTCAGCGAGGAATAGTTTGATACAGTCCACTTATAAATGAGTGTATCTCCGTTAGGATCAGAACTTTGAAACCCATCAACGTTGATAGTGGTTCCACCAGGCTGCGCATCTATATATTGATCAGGACCGGCGTTGGCGGTTGGCTTATTATCCCATGGATCAAGTGGATTGGTATCATTTCCATCCAACACCCCATCGTCGTCTGTGTCGGGGTCATCAGGGTTGGTATCAG
>WFRQ01000436.1 GCA_015486425.1 Deltaproteobacteria bacterium
AAACTGGTCCCTGTTCACCAGATAGTTGAACGAAACGGTAAAACAGCACGGCTGTCAGGCAGAGGCCGCAATCCTTGAACCTGGATGGGAGCATTCCCTGTTTGTCTCACCTTTTTTAGTTATTGTGGAGGCTGTGTGGCTTTTTGAGGCTTGTTCTGCGAGAAAACCTGCATATAACGTTCGTGACACCTCATGACAGTTTCAGAACCAGTCTCAAAAAGTTACACAGCCGCAGCACGTTATGATATTGGGACAAACAGAGAATGCTCCCATTTGAAACGCTGAATGTCTCAGGTGACAATGCCCAGGCTCTTTATCTTCCTGTGAAGGTGCCTGCGCTCTATACCTATTGACTCTGCGGTCTTCTTGATATTTCCATCATTCTCTGCCAGTTTGGAGGCGATAAATTCCTTTTCAAACATGGCCCTTGCCTCCCTGAAGTCGCTGCAGCGCAGACATGGAGCAAGTCCGGCACAGGATGCTGCATCACTCTCTGCAGCCCCTGCATTACTGCCTCTACCTGAACGGAATGTGGCAGGAAGGTCATCAAGGGTAATCTCTGACTTGCCGGAGAGTATGAACATTCTCTCGGTTATATTCCGCAGTTCCCGCACGTTTCCCGGCCAGTCGTACTGCTTCAGGGCCTCAATAACCTCAGAGCTTACGGAACGTACCGGCGCCTTGATATTCTCTCTGCGGAACTCCTCTATGAACTCGTTGACAAGAATGGGGATGTCCTCCCGCCTATCCCTGAGCGGTGGCACCTCTATGGGTATGACATTGAGCCGGAAGTAGAGGTCCTCACGAAACTCTCCATTTTTTATAGCCTCCTCAAGGTCCTTGTTGGTTGCGGCAATAATCCTCACATCCACCTTGATAGTCCTGCTGCCTCCCACCCTGCTGAACCGCTGTTCCTGAAGAATCCGCAAAATCTTTGCCTGGGTCTTGAGGCTCATGTCACCTATCTCATCCAGGAAAAGTGTCCCGCCGTTGGCAAGGTCAAACTTGCCGCGCTTCATGGAGGATGCCCCTGTAAAAGCGCCTTTCTCATGTCCGAACAGCTCACTTTCAATGAGTTCCTCAGGTATGGCAGCACAGTTCACGTCAATCAGGGGCTTGTCCTTTCTGGCGCTTGCGTAATGGACGTTCTGGGCCACAAGCTCCTTGCCGGTGCCGTTTTCGCCAGAGATGAGAATCCAGGCCTCTGTAGGGGCAACAATGGCTATCTGCTCCCGAAGGGCCTGCATGGCCGGGCTGGTACCAGTAAGCTCCCGCACAGGTCCCCTGCCGGTGCTTGCCTTGAGAATGATATTTTCATTCTGCAGGGCCTGGAACTTAAGTGCATTGCCAATGGTAACAATAAGCGGCTCAAGCGACAGGGGCTTTTCTATAAAATCATAGGCCCCGAGCTTGGTGGCCCGCACCGCAGTCTCTACGTTCCCATGGCCTGACATAATGACCACAGGGACCTGAGGCCACTGTTCCTTGATCTTCTCAAGCACCGCAAGGCCGTCCATCCCGGGCATCCATATATCAAGCAGCACGAGATCAGGCAGCGGACCTGAATCCATTTTCTTCAGCGCTGTTTCTCCATCAGGAGCGGTTGCCACCTGAAAACCCTCATCTTCAAGGATAGCGCCTACAGTCTCAAGGATGGTATTTTCATCATCAACAACAAGAATCTTCTGCATATAAGAACCTGTACAGACCTCAATTGGGCAGGAATCTGCGATAAAACACCTGGAATGCCTGATCCGGAATAATGGTATGCCAGTGGCCTGTCCAGAGCGCCACAAGCCATGCCCCCATCAAAACAGTCACCACCCCTGCAGGGATAAGCCAGAGCGGCATTGCCCTGTCCATGCCTGCTGCATTTATGCGCAGGCACCTGTCTTCCGGGCAGGAAGCCACACACTCAAGACAGCCTATGCATTCAGGCACACGCACCTTCTCCATGTCCCATACAGAAATGCCTGCAGGGCAAACCTCCTGACACCTCTTGCAGTGCCTGCACTCCTGTTCATCCCTGTGGACATAGAGCGGGGAAAACATGGCAACAATCCCGAGCAGGGCCCCGTAGGGACAGCAGTAGGTACACCAGAAATGTTTTATCACAAAGGATGCCGCAAGCAGCCCCACCATGACCACGAGTGTTATGCCCGAAGGAGACAGGAAAAAAAGCAGCATCCTGGCATCAACGGTTATATTGTATGGCGACTGCAGAAACGATTCAATAGATGCAATATCCATTTTTACCAGGATTATATAGGCAAAAAAACCAAGAAGCACGTATTTGACTGAGAGGAGAGGGTAATGCAGACAGCGTGGCAATTTTACACTTACACGGGCTGCCCGGCCCGCTCTTTCAGCAGCATCTGAAAGAAGCCCCACAGGACATACATAGCCGCAGAAGCCCCGTCGAAACAGCAGGGCGCCTGACAGGACAGCAATAAAAAATGTAAGACCTGCCGGATGAATGGCATCCCATTTGCCAGTAAACAGAAACCTCTTCAGACTCATCAGGGCGCTTATGGGAAGAAATGCCTCTACTGCTGCAGGGCGCGGCACATAGCTGGCCCCTGTACCTGAGGCCCAAAGATAAAAATTATAAAATTGCCAGCCGACCATTATGCAGAATGCGGCATAAAGACACTGAACAACCTTTCGGTAAAAACTTATAACGGACCTGTCTATCACTATATCTTTCACCTAATTGAACGTTGCAATCAGCACCCCGGAGCATTCCCTGTTTGTCTCACGTATCTGCTCAGGGGGTGCTGCAGATGCAAGGCGGAGGGGGCGAAGGCGTACTTCCCGCACTTCGAGCCCCGGACAACGCAGCAGATGCGGTACGCCCTGAGCAGATACTTTCATTTTTCTGCTGTCATCTCCATGGGAAGAGACAACCAGGTCTGCCGCCTGACCCCCTGTATATTAGTGCACGCCCGCTTAAGTGCATAGCCCTGCCCCACAAGATAGACCATCTCCTCGGCCCTTGTTACAGCCGTGTAAAACCACTTGTTATTGAGCATGATAAAATGAGAATTGGTAAGCGGAATCACAACAACCCTGTACTGACTTCCCTGAGCCTTGTGTACCGTGAGTGCATAGGCAAGCTCCAGAATATCTCCAAGAAAATCAAAATCATAAGCCACCACTATACGCTCGGGATATACCACGAAAAACTGTTCTGCCTCATGATCTATCTTTGAAACCAGCCCCACATTTCCGTTAAAGACCCTGCGGAACTCCTGTGCTTCAAACTGCTTCCCCCTGCCTGCAAAATCACTCCACCCCATCACAGGCATGTCGCGGTTCTGCAAATGCACCACCTTGTCCCCTTCCCTGATTGTAATGCCTGCCCTGGTAAGCTGTGTCCCCTTTGAAACGTTCAGAATTTCCTGCAGTTTTGTGTTCAGTATCTCAGTGCCAAGCTGGCCCACGCGCATTGGGGTAAGAACCTGGAATTCCCATACAGGGTGACTCAGGCGGCTCACATAACTCCTGGCAAGCCCCAGGATATGGTCCATGATTGCCTGATTGTTCTCCTCCCGGTACATCTTGAGTTCCCGCTCTGTACTGTTCTTTTTCAGGGCATAGATATTATGCTTCTCAACCTTGTCATACCTGAAATCCGACCAGTCCCTGCGCTCAACCCCTTCAGGCACCCTGCCCTGCCTTATCTCATTGGCAAACAGGGCAAGTACGCTCTCCTCACTCTGTCTGAAAATCTTTGTAAGATGCACTGCCGGTACAAGGCCCTGGTCAAGAGCATCACCAAAAACATTCCCGGCCCCGATAGGCGGAAGCTGGGCAGGGTCCCCCACCAGTATCAGCAGGGTGCCTGCCCTTAAAGCCTTGGCCAGCCGGTAGAACAGAGGGAGACTCACCATGGACGCCTCGTCGAGAAGCACAACCCTGTGAGGAAGGGGATTATCAGGGCCGTGTTCAAATTTATTCTCTCCGCGGTACTTCAAAAGACTGTGTATGGTAACAGCCTCGTAGCCAGTGGTCTTTCTGATGCGGGAGGAAGCCATGCCGGTAAAGGCGCAGCACACCACATCCTCACGGTCCTGAACGAAATAACGGGTAAGCAGATCAAGAATTGCACGGCATATGGTGGTCTTTCCCGTGCCTGCATATCCAGCAAGGGAAAAGACCATGCGAGGCTCTCTTGCTATGCGGCTTATAATCTCCCGCTGCTCAGGCGCAAGCTCAATGCCTATGGTCTCTTCATACTCTGAGAGAAATTTTTCCACCTTCTTTTCAGGAATAACCGCCCTTTTACAC
>WFRQ01000437.1 GCA_015486425.1 Deltaproteobacteria bacterium
GTTTTGCTCGTTCCCAAACTCCAGTTTGGGAACGCATACCCGGAAGCTCCAGCTTCCAGACAAGGCCAGGTAATGCCGCACAGCCGGTATTAAGGGACTGTCCAAAAATAACTTGCCGATTTCGCATCTCATCTTCAGGCCATCCTGAGCTGACCTTCAATCACAAAATCCTGAGGCGTAGCCCGGCTACGCCTGCGGTTTTGCAGGGTCATTTCAACTCAGCCTGACCCAAATCTGAGCGCGCCATCATCCAACTTATTTTTGGACAGCCCCTAAAAGGAATGAAGCAGGAGCTTCTGTCAATTGGGTACCCAAACAGGAGTTTGGGCACCAGCACGAAACTTGTCACCACTTATTGAGAAATTAACATTTTTTCTTGACACGTATCTGCTCAGGGGGTGCTGCAGATGCAAGGCGGAGGGGGCGAAGGCGTACTTCCCGTACTTCGAGCCCCGGACAACGCAGCAGATGCAGTACTCCCTGAGCAGATACCTGCCATAAAAAAAGGGGAACCAGTGGTTCCCCCGTGTTAAAGCGTAATTTATTCGCCTGTGGATTTCAGATGATCAGTAATTCACCACCTTATCCCTTGTGAATACTGAAGAACCATGACCTGTGCCGTGCCGCTCCTCCACCTCTACCATCTTCCATACCTCCGGTTTTTTGAGAAGCAGGGAAGCCAGACTGTGATGCATTGCATGGCCTGATTTAACAGCGGTAACCCTGCCAAGCAGCGGCATGCCGAGAAGTGCAAGATCACCTATGAGATCAAGTATCTTGTGGCGCACAAACTCATCTGAAAAACGCAGCCCTTCACTGTTAAGAACAGAGTCTTCATCAATTACAACAGCATTATCCAGTGACCCACCCAGGGCAAGGCCCCGGCTGCGCATGAATTCCACCTCATGCAGGAAGCCGAATGTGCGTGCAATACCTACCTTCTGCACAAAACTCTTCCTGTTGACCTCGAGCTCGTAGTGCTGCCTGGATATTACCCTGTGCGCAAAATCTATATCAAAACTCACGCTGAATGAAGAAGCAGGTTCTATGGATATGCTCTTTCCCTCATGGGCGATTGATACAGGCTCCAATATCTTCATGTATTTTCTGGACTTCCTGAGGTGTGTCAATCCGGCCTCCATGAGAAGAGCCATGAAAGGGGCAGCGCTTCCATCCATTGCCGGAACTTCAGGACCGTCTATTTCAACTATGGCATTGTCAATTCCAAGTCCGGAAAAGGCAGCCATGAGATGCTCTATAGTACCGATTGTGGCATGAGATGCACCAATTGTTGTGGCAAACGAGGTATCCACCACAAAAGCTACCTTTGCAGGAATGATCATTGTCGGATCAACATCCCTGCGGACAAAGCAGATACCCATGCCTGCCCGTGCAGGCTTTATCTTTATAGATACCTTTTCACCACTGTGAAGACCTATGCCCGCTGCCTTCACCGGCCTATTTATGGTTGTCTGCTGTTTTTTCACTGTCATATTCCAGTTCATTATACCTGATACCTGCTCCCCAACGGGCACCTGGTACGGATATGCGCCTGAGGTGCCGGGCGCTGGCTTTTCACAATTTACCTCATTACTACAAATACCAGGCCATGAGGCATAAAATGTACATTTCAAAGCTCACTGACCTGTCATCCTTAAACAAGGAAGAAAGTAAGGGAATGATCCCGGCCCTCCCAACCGTTATAAACTGCCAGGATCATCCCTTAAGTTGACCTTTATTAAGTCGATAACTTAACATGCAATAAAAATGCCAACCTACATAAAATATTTTTCCTACGTAAAATCAAGATATTATCTCATGACAAAGCTACCATTCAGGCAGGTGTGACATCTTTGTCCAAGATGGAAAACAAAAATTTGAGACAAAAAAGTCACGCAACGTCAGAATAAAAAACAACAGGAGGAATCAGAAGGAAATCCGGAAATCATTTTCGCACAGCCTCATAGGAGACAGTATTTTCGGATAAAAGTGAGGATCCCACATTCAGGGATAAATTGCGACACTGCCAGGGGAGCATTCCCCGTTTGTCTCGCCTTTTCTATTATTGTGGAGGCTGCGTGGCTTTTTGAGGCTTGTTCTGCGAGAAAATCTGCAAATAACGTTGGCGAGACCTCATAACAGTTTCAAAACCAGCCTGAAAAAGTTACATAGCCGCAGCACGTTATGATATTGAGACAAACGGGGAATGCTCCCCACTGCCAGTTAATCAGCAGATTGTAATTGAGCGATTGGCAGATTTGCAGCATATCCGCGAAAAAGGGGCTTTCCACTATAGCAGGCTATGTGGGTATTCCCATGGCAAAAGCTCCCGCACGGCATTTGCAACCCCATCTACCACAAGAGCTGCCTTTTCATAATCAAGGGTGCCAGGGGTATCACTCATGCGGTGATAATTGGGATTTCTGTAAAAGGCTGTATCAGTGACCATCATGGCGGGGAAACGGTGCCTGTTAAATGACCAGTGGTCAGAGAGGTCTATGCCAATTACTATTGCAGGGGCATTGAGCGTGACTGCCTGTATGGATGTGCCCATGCAAAAGGCATCCTTTACCCTGTGAGTAAAATCGCGTGACCTGTTATTTCCAACCAGGGCAATGAAGTTGCCAGTGGTTGGAAACATCCTCTTCATAAAGGGGAACGGAAACCGCTGGCTGCCAGGCTTTTCAGAAAAATATCCTATCATTTCAAGGCAGATCATGCCTGTAACAGCCTGACCTGTCCGCTTGAGGTGTGAGGCGTAGTGATAGCTCCCCATGTTCCTGGTCCGAAACGCAGGAGGCTCTTCAAGACAGAATGATACCAGCCGAAGCCCTCTGGGAGGGGCGCTGGAAAAAAGCTCAGACAGCTCCATCAACCCTGCCACGGCGCTGGAATTGTCATCTGCCCCCGGGGTCGATGCCACAGTATCGTAGTGAGCCCCCACTACCAGCACAGGCCATGACACCTTTTCCAGAGGCTCCTCGCCTGCAGGAGATGCCACCACATTAAAATACTCTTCCTTCCGGTAGATAAATTTCTGAAGAGCTGTACTGAACCCCAGGCCAGACATGTGTTCACGGAGAATACCTGCGATTTTCCTGAGCTTGTCAGGAGTGCTGAACGGCCTGGGACCGAACTGCCCTGCCAAAAGTTCGACCCATTTCCTGAGTCTGCCAGGATCTGCCCGTAAAGGTCTGTTCATATATTTTCGCTGTCCTGCTGACGAACTTCCCTGCCTGAGGTCCTACTTAAAGGTAATGGTATAGAGCAGGCTTGCGCCGCTTCTTGAAGCCCCGCTCTTCATTTCAAACTCAAGCCCCTTCCACAGATGATACCGGCCCACAAACTGTGTACCGTCATCGTCTGTTCCTGCCTCAACACCCACAGTGAGGTCTTCAGTGACATCCTTTCCTGCAAAGACCCTGGTCTCGGAAGAATTTTCGCCAGCCCCCTTTACATCCAAGTGATCCAGGCCAGTATAACCCTTGAGCTGCTGGGCCATCATGTCAGCGCCTGCAATGGCAGCAGTATTTGCCGCAGCCTCACTGAAACCAGGATCATGCTTTGACTTGCCTGTTATAAGCATGGTAATGGCATCCTGCGACGATACAGAAGGATCAGTGGAATAACCCCTGATATCAAGATCAGTCACATAACCTGTAACCCTGACACCCACCTTGGTATCCGCCACATCTCGAACTGCGAGAAAATTCACTCCAGGGTTATCAATGCGCCCGCCGGCATAGGAAATAATCCCCTTTTCTATGGAAAGATCATGTCCATAGAACCTGAAGGTCCCGTCTTTTATCCTGAGCTCACCGTGTGCGGCAGGCTCTTTGCCTGGAAGCATCTCAACAGTCATCTTTCCGGTAATATGGCAGTCAAGACCGAACCCCTTGAAATGCACCTTGTCAAGCAGCGCAAGGGTAACATCCGCATCCACAGGAAGGCCCTGCTTCTCTCCTTCAGGATTCTCATTACTCACGATTACAACATCACTGGATGGCTTTTCCACTCCTGCAGGTATCTCACGCGGCGTAATCTCTGCCTCAGGCACTGTAACCTCGCCCCTTACCTTGACGCCGCTCTCACCTGAATAATCAACATTTAAATCAGGAGAGATACGGATCATTGCATCAGGTATATTCACCACCATAAAATTACTGCCTGTAAGCTCCACGTGTGCCGGCCAGCCGCTGGCAGCATCAAGGGCCACACTGCCCTTCACATTCAGAGCATCCTCGCCGGATTTCACATGACCTGATATTCTGAGGCCGGACGCGCTGTCTGCAACGACATCAAAAAAGGTCTCATCAATATCCAGCCCCACCATGGGCACATCAGGCCCTGCCATTTTTAAAACTGCCTTTCCGTTTATACGCGGGTCGCCAACAAGGCCGCCCAGTTTCAAATCTGCTGTAAGGCTGCCCTCTGTATCCTGAACTTCAGGCACAAAAGCACTGATCATGCCAAGCGCTTTGACTTCAAGATTGACATTCCCGTGCAGGGGAGCATGCTTTGCATCCTTTTCAAGCTGGGCCCTCGGGATGTCAACACTGGCTTTTATACCATTATCCCCCATGTTCAGGTCAACATTGGCAGAAACCTGCTTTTCATCAAGAACAGCGTCAATCCTGCCGCCCTGGTATTCCAGACGCACCTGGCGGCTTTCATCAACACGGTAAGTCATAACGCCCGGTGATATGGAAATATTAATATCTGCCACAGGCACAGCGCCAAGGCCAGCCTTCATATCAGCATTTATTTCACCAGAAAGCTCGGTAACCGCAGGGGGCAGGAGCGTGGCAAACCTCTGAAAAGAAATGCCCCTGACCGCAGCTATGGCACTGCCGTCTCCCTTTTTCAGCCAGTGAGCCTGGGCACAAACCGATGCATCGCCATCCTGGAGACAAAGCCGGGACATCTTTACGTCCTCTGGAGAGAGGTCAAGATTCACAGGCTGAGCGAGATTCCATTTCCCGAAATCCGCAGTATCAAAACCGAGGACACTGAGAATTCCGCTCCACGCCTTTTTTGCCATATCATAGCGGCCGTGCTCTGCCTTCATACCGAACTTCACTGCCTCATGCACGGCAGATACAGAAAAGGTGTGGTCGGAAAGTGTCCCGTTCAAATCTACAGATGCCTCTGAAATCTCCTGTCCGCCTGTGGACAGCCCTGAAGCACGGAGTTTCAATGAGGATATGGCTGTTTCATCAAGGGAAAGGGAAAAATCAGCATCAAGGCTGCTGCACGAAGAGCCTGCATAGGAAAAATCCATGACCTGGGCCGTGCCAGAAACCGCTGGAAGGGAAGGTGTTCCTGA
>WFRQ01000438.1 GCA_015486425.1 Deltaproteobacteria bacterium
CGGTTAAGCTCTGTTTCAACCTCTTCCGGATATACATTTTTACCAGCCGCGGTAACAATGAGGTTCTTTGACCTTCCGCACACATGCACAAAACCGTCGCTGTCAACAAATCCAAGATCACCGGTGGCAAGCCAGCCATCCTGAAGTACCGCATCGGTGGCCTCCTGGTCCCTGTAGTAACCCTTCATGATCATGGGGCCTTTGAATGCCAGGTCGCCTACTCCCAGGCTGTCTGGGTCAAGTACCTTGACCTGAACTCCCGGCATGGGCCTGCCTATTGTTTCGTTACGCGGGTCATCAGGCAGATTTATTGTCAGAACAGGGCTGGCCTCCGTGAGACCGTAACCCTGGAGAATCATGATGCCCAGTCGATTAAGCTCACGTGATACGAACACCGGAAGGGCTGCTCCTCCTGAAATGAAAAATTTCAGACTGCCGAGCCCTGCCTTTTCGCGCACAGATTTGAACAGGTGGGCGCCAAGGTTGGGGTTGCCCATTTTTTCTCCGAGCTTCACCATATTCATAAGGGTTCGAAATGCCTGGCGTCTTGCAAACGGCGCCCTTTCAACAGCTCTGTATATACCTTCCACCATCTTCTGAAACAGCAGGGGCACCCCCAGCATAATTGTTGTGGAAGATGTTTTGATATCTTCCATGAGATATCTGGACCTGAGGCTGCGGGCATATGTAACCTTGCAGCCCATGTAAATGGGCAGCAGGAAACCTGCCGTGCATTCAAAGGTGTGGTTCATGGGCAGCACTGACAGGAACCTCTCTTCTCCTATTTCAAGATGACCGGAAATGGCCCGTTCGCATGCAATGACATCAGAGACTATATTGGAGTGGGTCAGCATTACTCCCTTGGGGCTGCCTGTGGTACCAGATGTGAAAATTATGGCTGCGAGGTGGGAAGATTCCACCTCGGGCAGTGCAACGTCCCCTGCATTACGACCAAGTTCCCGCAGATCATCAAGGGTGAGCACAGGCGGCAGACCGTCACCGGCCTCTTCAGACTGTTCCTTGATGCCTGATGCATTGTAATCAATAGAGATAAGCTTTTCAGGCAAAGGAAACCCTCTGGTAGAGTCAAGGAATATATCGAGAAACTTCGAGGCGGCAAAGGCCATGCTTACCTCTGCACCGGCCAGAAGCTGCATGATTTCATTTTCGCTGAGCAGTGAATCAACAGGCACGTTAACGCCGCCTGCCATGCTGACTGCAAGATAGGCCCGTCCCCATTCCGGGCTGTTTTTCCCTATAATTGCCACATGCTGTCCCGGCTCAAGTCCAAGGCTGACCAGACCCAGGGCAATCAGGCGCACATCCTCAAGGAGTTCAGCATAGGTGCTTACCCTGCCTCCAGGGATATCAAGGGCTGCAAGAGAGGGCTTGCCTGGATAGGCAGCCCCTGCCTGTGTCAGGAGTTCAGGAATAGTATTCTTGGCAAGAGCAGGGGCTTTCATTATTCAGATAAACAGATAAACGAAAAAGGTATAAGGGGCAGGGTAGAGGGCATTCATGTCATAAAACTGCGCATATACGCTGCGGATCATGGATTATACTCTGGCCCGTATGCCTTGTACCATACATATTACATAGACTTTTAATCGTAAAGCGTGCGGGTATTTGTGGCGCGCAACGCGGTTTTTATCAAAATGTCCAACTGAAGGATAGGTTTGCTATATGCGCATCTCCCTTGTAGGTGCCGGAAAGGCCTGGTGTCGCCTCTTTACCAACTTTGCTGTTTTCTACAGACACATAACTGTAAGCTGCGTCAACGGTCAGGTGATCCCAGTTATAACCCAGACCAAAACCAAACACATTGCGGTCATTGGTAGGGAGGGTCGGGTCCCTGTAGTCATCGTCAATAGGTGATTCATCCCATGCGTACGAGGCACGGAGCGTCCACTGGTCAGTAAGGAAATATTCAATTCCGAAGTGCAGGGATACAACATCATCCCATTTTTTTTCCACCTCTATGATTCCTGGCTCAGTGGAACCAGGAGCCGTGTCTTTATAATGAAATTTCAGGTCACTGTAAGTTGACCAGCCTGTCCACAGGACCTCTGCGGAAAAACGAAAATCCTTGAGCATGGTGGTTGATACGGCAAACGCCAGTGTTGGCGGAAGATCAAGCGGCAGTGCCACAGTTGATCTTGAGAAGTAAGGTGAAAAATCGCTTAAGGAAGAAGGAATTTGATATTCACCATGGCCGTTAATCTTGAAATGCACATAAGAATGATAAGATATGCCAAAATTCCAGTCATCAAAAGGTGTGGCCATTGCTGATAATATAAAACCCTGCCCCCAGTCATGGCCTTTAATCTTTGTGTACACGTCGCCAACATATCCAGCTTCAGGATGGATCACAGCAATTGGTTGTCTCATTTCTGCTTCTGCGTAGGCAAACTGTACACCTGCAGAAATAGACAGCCAGTCAAGCATGCGCCAGGAAACAGCCGGTGTTATGAATACTGTGGAGAGATTTGTGTAATGTGCATAATACTTACCTGTCCAGTCATTATCCCATTCGGTGGTAAGCCCGTAAGGTGAATTGACGGAGAGTGAAACCCCAAGGTTGCCGGGCAGAGGCATGGCCCCGTAAAGGTATGGAACCGGGTAGGCGATGTGTTTCATGTTGGGTTCGTCATCCCCCATGTCCAACTTCATGGACGGGAATATCAACGCGCCACCTCCTGTCACCTGTGCTCTGTCCATCATTGCAGCCCCTGCCGGGTTGAACCACGCAAGCTCAGCCGCGTCATACCGTGCAGACATGGCCGCACTGTTACCCATGGCCTTTGCTGAAAGTTCATTAAACAGTTGGAAGCCTGCGGAAAAAGCCTTTGTGGCACAGAACGCTACTGTGAGCAGCAGAAAAGCAGAAATTACAAACCATCTTGAGCTATTACACATGACACCCTCCCTTTTTTCACAGCGTATATCATGGCAGCAGACCCGTTGTGCCTGCAG
>WFRQ01000439.1 GCA_015486425.1 Deltaproteobacteria bacterium
CACCGCGGTATTGCGCATTATCTCTATCTTGCCCACCCTGATATGAAGTCCTCCGGCAATATCATTGATCTTTCCTATAAGAGCCTGCGGCATGACGCCCTGCCTTCGACCTACATTGAGGTGAAAGCGGGTAAAAACAGGGCCTCGCCGCCCTGTACGGCCCTGGGATTTCTCTGTACCCTGATGAACATATTCACGTCCCGCAGTTTTTTCGCTGCGCCTGACACGCGGCTGCTTTCGGGCAATTTCCCGCTTACCGTGGCCTTTGGGGTTTAAATCAGGGGCGTTGCTGTAATATTCAAGCAGGGAGCCGGATTCCATTGCCATAAGCCTCCTGATAAGCTCCTCCCTGTCCATGTCCACGAACTTTTCTGCCAGCTCGTCAAAAATATCATCAATCTGGCTGTAATCCATCTGAACATTTACTATTTTTTCAGCACGCTTAAGCAACTGCTTTCTGCATATCTCGCTGCCTTCAGGGATACGGCACTGAACAAATTTTCTGTTTATCTTCTTTTCAATCTGCCTGACCCTGTATCTTTCCTTCATATGAACCAGGGCCACTGAAGTGCCTGTACGCCCGGCCCTTCCGGTTCTACCGCTCCTGTGTGTGTAGGCGGAAATATCATCCGGCAGGTTGTAATTTATCACATGTGTTACATCATTGACGTCAAGTCCCCTGGCTGCCACGTCGGTAGCCACCAGAATCTGAATACGCCGGTTTCGGAAGCTCTTCATTACGGCATCGCGCTGGGCCTGGGAAAGCTCTCCGTGCAGGGCAGCGGCACTGTATCCGTCACGAATAAGGCTTTCTGCAATATCAGCAGTCTCCCTGCGGGTGCGGCAGAAAATTATGGCGTAGATATCCGGGGCATGGTCAACTATGCGTCTTAATGCATTGTAACGGTCACGGGCTCGAACCACATACATCTCGTGACGCACATTTTCCACGCCGGAATTACGTTGTCCAATGGTAACTTCCACTGGGTCTTTCATATACCTGCAGGCAATCCTGTGTATCTCACGGGACATTGTAGCAGAAAACAGCAAAGTCCTTTTTTCTGACGGCGTCTGGGCAAGGATGGCATTCAGTTCATCCTGAAAGCCCATCTGAAGCATCTCATCTGCCTCATCAAAGACCACCCTGCGCACTGTTGAAAGATCCACTCTGCCCCTGTTAATAAGGTCATTGAGACGGCCTGGTGTGGCAACCACTATCTGCGCACCTCGGCGTATCTCCCTTATCTGCTGATCAATGGCAGCCCCGCCGTAAACGGCTGCAGTTTTTATTCCTTTTACATGGCGGGAAAATATCTGCAGGTCTGATGTCACCTGTCTGCACAACTCTCTTGTGGGACAGAGCACAAGTGCCTGAACACTTCGTTCTCCGCTGTCCACAAGCTGAATAAGCGGCAGACCGAAAGCCGCTGTCTTTCCTGTTCCAGTCTGCGCAAGGGCAACAACATCAGACTTTCCCTCAAGCAGAAGCGGAATAACCCTGGCCTGCACCGGGGTAGGTTGCTCAAAGCCAAGGGCAGTAATCCCCTTGAGGAGATTGGTGTTGATGCCAGTCTGTTCAAATGTAGTCATTAACTGTTTTAAACAACCCCCAAAACTCCGGATACGGTTTGAGACGTTGCTTCCTCGTGCTGCAGAGCCTGCGCCCTGCAAAATGATTTGTTCCTAAATTGAGCGGATATGCAGCAAATCCGAACAATCGCTCAAATTAGTTATTCTTTCTACCAGGTGAGGTTGATCCGGGAACTGCACGTATATGCAGTGGTGGTGAAATGCCCTGCCTGAAGGCAGGGCATGAAAAACTCCATTGCTGCCTAAAGCTGAACCACGTTGGCTGCAGCAGGCCCTTTGGCACCTTCTACTATGTCAAAGCTTACAGATGCACCTTCGTCAAGAGTCCTGTAACCATCGGACTTGATGGCAGAATGATGAACAAAAATATCTGTTCCATTCTCCTGCTCGATAAAACCAAAACCCTTTGACGCATTAAACCACTTTACAATACCTTTATTCACTTTAAACTGATCCTTTTCACTGAGGCCCTGTGCGGGCCGTACATAAACCGAAGCCGCAAAAATCATGGCAAATGTTTTGCCACACTTCCATGGCATGCAATATCATCCGGCAAAGCAGAAAAGGCACAAAAAAACCGCATCATCCTACAAGAGGAATGCGCGGTATATTAAAGCAGTCTCTCATGCTGACAGGGCTGATATTGGTAACGAGCCTGTATGTCTAATAGATATCCTTAAAAAAGCAAGGAATTTATTTCCATGTCACTTGTCCGGCATCACGGCCGGTGGTATCATTTCGGCCCCTGACGGCAGCAGTCCATTGTCTCTTGCATCGGACACGCGACAGATCCAGCAAACTTCACCACGGAGAAAATTAATATGTCTCAACCATTAAAAATACCAGGACTTAATCCACAGAAAGACGGCTCGCTGGCAATGACCATGGAGGTGCCAAACGGAAACCTGAATCCGGGAATAATGACGGCACTCAGCGAGGCCGCAGCGATGCCAGGGGTTACAGTGCATATCACAACAGCCCAGAAAATAATGTTTCTTGGTCTGGATTCAAAATCCGGCAAAAGCCTCATGGAAAAGATGGAGGCCGCAGGGGCGGTTATACGCAAGGGCAGGAATCTCTCACATGCCCGTACCTGCGTGGGCCGGCCGTGGTGCAAGTATGGATGGCACGACACCTTTGCCCTTGGTGAATATCTTTATAAAAATACAGCAAAGGAGATGACTGCGCCAAAATTCAAGGTTGGCATTGCAGGATGCCCTGCCTGCTGTTCCTGGGCCAACATGCTTGACCTGGGCTTTGTAGGGGTAAAGAGCGGCTGGAAGGTTTTTGTCGGGGGCCACGGCGGGGCAATTCCGCAGACCGGCCTTGAAATAACCAAAATCACCTCACATGAAGAGGCAGCAGAGATAACCATGAAACTTGCCCGCCTGTTTACAGACTCAGTAAAGAAAAAATCCAGGATGGATCGTATAATCAGAAAGATGGGAGGCATTGAAGAACTCAAAAAAGAGCTGGGTTTCAGTTGAAAGAATCTATCAGGATGTTATCGCAACAAATATCTGACGTAACATACACCTGCAACGGCCTGGCGCAGCAACTTGAAACTCTTTATTGAAAAGTTGGTTTACGGCGGTGACGGGTTGGGACACCATGATGGCAAGACAGTGTTTGTGCCCTTTACCGCACCTGGAGATATGGTGCTTTGTGAGCCGGTAAAGGAGAAAAAACGTTTCTGCAAGGCAAGGCTCAAAAAAATCCTGAAAGAAGCTCCGCTCCGTACCCGTCCCGCATGTCCATACTTTAATATATGCGGCGGCTGTCACTATCAGCACATTTCTTACAGTGAACAGGTAAAGTGGAAACATGAAATTTTCAGATCCACGCTGACGCATCACTGCGGCATTTCCCAAAACATCATCAGACCGTTGATTCCATCCACACAGAATATGCATTACAGGAGCAGGGCACGGCTCAGGATAAGATGGAAAAAAGACGGGGCGGATGCAGGCTTTTTCAAGGGCCGGACACACTCGGTGATCCCTGTTGAACAGTGTCCCGTGCTGGATCAGAGGATTAATAAAACACTTGAAATCTGCCGCAGCCACCTGCTTGAAGGGAGCAATGCCCCTGCACGCGGCACACGGAAACTGCTCATAGAG
>WFRQ01000440.1 GCA_015486425.1 Deltaproteobacteria bacterium
GGCTGAACTCCATTGTAAAAAAATTTGAAACAATCAAGGGGGAGCTGACCTGGGCATTTACCAGGCATGAACTTACGGAACTTGTAGAAAATGCCATTGATATCATCAGACCAGAGGCAGAAGAACAGCATGTAACACTGAAATATGAAAAAAAGGACTCGCCGCTGTGGGTAGAGGGAAACGGCTATCTCCTTAAAATGAGTGTGCTTCACTGCATAAGGAATGCAATAGAGGCGTCCAGCCCTGGGCAGGAAATCGAGATCTCCACGGAAAGAACCGGCGTAGGCGCAAAGATACGCATTGAGGACCACGGAACAGGCATTCCGGAAATAATGCTAAAGGATATATTCGTCCCTTTCTTTGGCACAAAGGACAAGAGCTCAGGTCTTGGCCTGTCTGTAGTAAAGCAGATTGTTGAAGAGCATGGAGGTACCATTAAAATTTTCAGTACCGAAGGCAAGGGAACAACAGTGGAAATATCCCTGCCCTCCCAGCTCGGCATGGCAAAGACGTGGCAGGCAAAGCAGAAAAACAACGGCTGACAGGACGTGTGAAAAGATGAAATTCCTGCCTGCCACTGCGGAGGAAATGCGTGCGCTTGGATGGAGCCGACCTGACATTGTGCTTGTATCCGGGGACGCCTATGTGGACCACCCCTCATTCGGCACCGCGCTTATAGGCAGGTGGCTTGAGGCCCATGGCTTCCGAGTTGCCATACTTGCCCAACCCCGTCACTGGACCTGCGAGGATTTCCAGCAATTTGGCCGACCCAGGCTCTTTTTCGGAATCACCGCAGGCAACATGGATTCCATTTGCTCCAACTACACAGGGAATGGAAGGGTTAGAAAGGATGACCCGTTCTCGCCGGACGGCAATCCGTGGTTTGGAAACGTCAGGGAAAAACGCCGAAGAAGAAGACCGGACAGGGCAACGATAATATACGCAAACCTTGCACGACAGGCATTTCGCGAAGTTCCCATTGTACTTGGAGGCATCGAGGCATCGCTGAGACGTTTCATCCACTACGACTATCAGCAGGAAAAGCTCAGGAAATCCGTACTCTCAGACGCCAAGGCTGACCTGCTGATATACGGGATGGGTGAGCGCCCGGTGCTTGAAACAGCCCGCAGGCTTGAAAATGGCCGGGATATCAACGGGATACCAGGCACATGCCAGCGAATTACCGGGGCAGGAAGGCAGGATTATATTCTGACCGACTCTGTTATGACGCTTCCCTCATGGGAAGAGATAAGGCAGGATAAAGCCCTTTTCCTCAAGGCTGAACTTGAGATTGACAGTCACGCAAGGGCACTTTCAAAAAAACTGCTTGCCCAGGACCAGGCAGGAAGCCTGATAATTCAAAACCCGGCTGCCCCTCCCCTTGAAACCGCAGAGCTTGACCGTTTATACCAGTTGCCGTTTACCAGGCTGCCGCACCCTGGGGCAGGTAATATTCCTGCATGGAGGATGATACGCCACTCTGTGACTGTAGTGAGGGGGTGCTTTGGAAACTGTTCGTTCTGCGCAATAACCCGCCACCAGGGGCCTGTAATCACCAGCCGGAGCCCCGCGTCTGTCACAGCAGAGGTGAAACAAATTACGGAAATGAAGGGGTTCCACGGGACCATAACAGACCTTGGAGGCCCTACAGCAAATCTCTACGGCACAAGCTGTTCCAGCCCGGCGCCGTGCAGGCGCCATGACTGCCTGTTCCCACGGCCCTGCCGACACCTCCGAATTGATGAAGATGCATATATCAACCTGTTGAAGAAGGCATCTGCAATACATGGAGTAAAGCACCTGTTTGTCTCTTCAGGTCTTCGAATGGACCTGCTTGCCAGAACCCCGCGCCTGTTGGAGCTCCTTCTTGCAGAGCATACCTCTGGAACCATGAAAATTGCTCCGGAGCACACTCACCCTGATGTGCTGCGTCTAATGCACAAACCAAGTGCAGAGGTACTGGAAAAATTTCTGCAAATTGCCAGGCAGATATGCAGACGCCGCAGACTGCGATCAGACTTCAACCCCTATCTTATATCAGCCCATCCAGGCTGCACCGTTGCCCACATGAAGAGGCTCAAGACCGACATGAAGCGCATGAAGCTCAAGGTGCGGCAGTTTCAGGACTTTACCCCGACCCCAGGAACCATATCCACTGCCATGTATGTTTGCGGTCTGCACAGGGATACCGGCAAGCCCATCCCTGTTGCAAGAAACAGAAAGGAGCGAATGGCTCAGAGGCGCATACTGGAATCAGAAATGGTGAAAAGGCGCTGAAGATTCAGGGAACGAAACCGGCAGGCCTCATGGAATCAGGGATTCCTGGATTGAGCGATTCAGGTGGGGAGCATTCCCCGTTTGTCCCTCCTTTTCAATTATTGTGGAGGCTGTGTGGCTTTTTGAGGCTTGTTCTGCGAGAAAGCCTGCAAATAACGTCGGTGAGACCTCATAACAGTTTCAGAACCAGGCTCTAAAAGTTACATAGCCGCAGCACATTATGATATTGGGACAAACGGGGAATGCTCCCCAGCGGAATAGCGGTTATTATGTTATGCGTCAGGAGCAATGAATTATTAGCCCATATTTCCTTCTTTTAATAATTGAA
>WFRQ01000441.1 GCA_015486425.1 Deltaproteobacteria bacterium
CATCTCCTTTGTCATCGGAACCCCCATATAGCCGACTATAATGGGAATTCCTCTTTCGCGGATATGCGGCAAATCCGAACAATCGCTCAAATTAGGTGAGACTAATTCTGAAACTGTCATGAGGTGTCACGCACGTTATATGGTAACTTCTCAATAAGTCCGTGCAAATTCTTCTGTATCTGCTTGCAGGGTGCTGCAGATACAAGGCGGAGGACGCGCAGGCGTACTGCCTGTACTTCAAGCGTCTGACAACGCCGTAGATGCGGTACCCTGTGAGCAGATACGTTATATGCAGGTTTTCTCGCAGGGAAAAAGCCTCAAAAAGCCACACAGCCTACACAATAATAGAAAAGGCAAGACAAACAGGGAATGCTCCCAAAATAATGCTATTTTCCTTTGCTGAATAAATACCATGGTCCAGGTACATTATTGCCCCCATCCGGTGACTCCTTCACGCTATTGACGCCTTAATCGTGCCCGTTTATAGTCATAACTGATTTTTCTGTATCAGTGGTTCAGAGAAATGCTGAAATAAATCCATAGACAATCGGTTTCCGCAGGCGCAACTATCGAGTATAACGGCATACTTGCTTCCCCCATATTCTGTTACTTTCCTGTTTATCTATCTGGGATTTTTTCATGTCATGGGCTTCCCATGTCAGTAACGGCGGGGATTGCCTGATGTGATACGCAGGGCATGTGTGGCTGTGAGTGTGCGGAACCGGCAAATTTTATCTATAATCTGGCGAGGCTTGCAAAAAGATGAAGGCATTAATTGCTCTTGAAGATGGAAGAATCTTTCAGGGCAGATCGTTTACCGGTGCTGGTGAGACAACAGGTGAGATAGTGTTCAACACCAGCATGACCGGTTACCAGGAGATACTGACGGACCCTTCCTACAAGGGGCAGATTGTCACCATGACATATCCGCTTATTGGAAACTATGGCGTCAATAATGAGGATGAGGAGTCTGTGGGCATACATCTCAGCGGGTTCGTGGTGCGTGAATATGAGGCCCAGTACAGCAACTGGCGTGCCAGAGGCGGGCTTGAGGCATATCTTTCTGATCGTGGTATCCTGGGGCTTGAACAGGTTGATACCAGGGCCCTTACCAGGCACATACGTCTTGCAGGCGCCATGCGGGCTGTAATGTCCACCCGGGACCTGGACCCGGATTCCCTGATTGCCAAGGCAAGGGCCAGCGAAGGGCTTCAGGGAGCAGACCTCGCCTCAATAGTCAGCATTAAGGAGCCCTATTTCTGGAAGGATGGCAGTCCTGCACCGTGTGATGAACAGGTGTTTGACCAATTTAAAGAACATACAGGCTGGACTGAAGGTTCTGATTTCAGGATCGCGGTAATTGACTGCGGACTCAAGTATAATCAGTTGCGGCTGTTTACCAGACGCAGGGCCTGCTGCCTGGTGTTTCCTGCTGACTGCCAGGCAGGACAGATACTTGACATGCGTCCTGACGGTGTATTTATCTCAAACGGCCCTGGGGATCCGGCTGCGGTTACCCATGTGATATCCACTGTAAAGGAGCTGGTGGGCAAGGTGCCTGTGTTTGGCATATGCCTGGGTCACCAGATTCTCTCACTTGCCCTTGGGGCCAGCACCTTCAAACTGAAATTCGGCCATCGCGGCGGCAACCAGCCGGTAAAGGACCTTGATACCGGTCGTATTGAAATCACGGCACAGAATCATGGCTTTGCAGTTGACGAGGCCACTCTGCCCTCTGATGTTGAGATCACTCACATCAACCTGAACGACAATACCGTAGAGGGCATCAGGCACAGGAAACTGCCTGCCTTTTCCGTTCAGTATCACCCGGAAAACGCCCCTGGCCCCCATGATTCAGAATATCTCTTTGACCGCTTTACCAGTATGATGTCCTGACCCATACTCCTGATAAATCCGGAAATTCAATATTATGCCCAAACGTACAGATCTAAAGAAAATCCTTATAATAGGCTCTGGCCCCATTGTAATCGGCCAAGCCTGCGAATTTGACTATTCGGGTACCCAGGCCTGCAAGGCGCTGAAGGAAGAGGGGTATGAGGTTGTGCTGGTAAA
>WFRQ01000442.1 GCA_015486425.1 Deltaproteobacteria bacterium
AAACTCCAGTTTGGGAACGCATACCCGGAAGCTCCAGCTTCCAGACAAGGGCAGGTAATGCCGCACAGCCGGTATTAAAAGGAATGAAGCAGGAGCTTCTGTCAATTAGGTACCCAAACAGGAGTTTGGGCACCAGCACGAAACTTGTCACCACTTATTGAGAAGTTACTGAAAAGCGACTTTCCGTTATGGGAATTCATCCTGGATGGGGGTGAGCAGTTCCCAGACTTCGGTTTGTGAACAGTACTCCTCAGGGGGAGCATTCCCTGTTTGTCCCAATATCATAACGTGCTGCGGCTATGTAACTTTTTGAGACTGGTTCTGAAACTGTCCTGAGGTGTCGCGAACGTTATATGCAGGGTTTTTCGCAGAACAAGCCTCAAAAAGCCACACAGCCTCCGCGATAATGAAAAAGGCAGAACAAACAGAGAATGCTCCCCTCCGCACGTACCTGCGCTCTGCGCGGGTACCGCCCCCATATTTTTTCGAACAGTCCCTTACAGCACAGGCAGCAGATTAAAAGCCTTTTCCACAGCCTCCTCCGGTGTGTTCACATAGTGTACGTCATCAAGGTGTTTCCATGTGTTCAACCCCACAACCGGTTTCCACATTTTAAGTGCAAGGGCTATTTCCGACAGGGTGCCGTGTGAGCCTCCTATTGATATCAGTGCCTCGCACGATCTTACCAGTATGACATTTCTGGCATGGCTCATTGATGTTACCACAGGTATTGATATGTACCTGTTTGCATCAGACGCCTTTGCGCCCGGCAGTATCCCGACGGTAATTCCTCCTGCCTCACTGGCGCCTTTTGCCGCCGCTTCCATTACACCCCCAAGGCCGCCGCAGTAGAGAATGGCGCCTTTTTCCGCCACCATCCTGCCCACGTTTTCCGCAGTTTCCCTGATTGGATCATCACACAGCCCTGCGCCTATTATGCCTATTCTGCGTGTTACAACAGCCATTTTATTATTATAAAACCTCCTATGAGCAGGATAGTGAAGATGATGGTAAAGAGGTTGAAGTATTTTTCGAGAAAATATCTAACCTTGGGGCCGAACAGGTAAATAAAGCCGGCCACAAGGAAAAAGCGGCCTGCCCGCGATATGATGCTCGCTATTACAAAGGTAATAAAATTTATCCTGAACGCGCCTGCTGTAATTGTAAACAGCTTGTAGGGCAGGGGTGTAAAACCGCCTACCGCAACAGCCCAGGCGTCATACTGCCGGTAAAGAGCCTGCACCTCGCCATACTTTGATTGCAGGTGGTAGAAGTCCAGTATCCTGTCACCTATTATTGCCATGAAATTAAGACCCAGCAGGTAGCCTGCAATGCCGCCGGTAACAGAGCCTGCAAGGGCTATGGCCGCCCATTTGAAGGACTTTTTCGGCATGGCTATGGCCAGGGTTATAAGGAGAACATCCGGGGGGATGGGGAAAAAGGATGATTCTGCAAATGCCAGGAGGAACAGGGCCACGGCGGCGTTGGGATGCTGTGCCCATGAGATGACCCAGTCGTACAGGCGTCTTACAGGATTACTGCTCCTGCGGGTTTTATTTTCCTCCCTGGCGTCAGGTGAGCCTGGCGTCATTTTTTCCATGCGTGATCCCCGATAAGTTTTACAAAACGAACGCCGCAGATGTGCCTCGTTTCAACATTACCCTCTCTTTTGATAACTTTGGTAAGGGTCTGTGAATATTCATCTCCAACCGGTATTATCATGATTCCGGGATCATTTAACTGTTCAAGAAGGGGAGGGGCAACGGCGGGAGCTGCTGCTGTGACAATGATTGAGTCAAAAGGGGCCTCTGCCTTCCAGCCATGGGTGCCGTCATCAAGTTTCATAAGGATGTTTCTGTACCCCAGCCTGTCAAAGAGATTGCGTGCCCTGGCAAGCAGGCTGCTTTTCCTCTCCACGCTGAAGACCCTGCCTGCTGTCTCTGATAGAATGGCAGCCTGGTAACCTGAGCCTGTTCCGATTTCAAGCCCCTTTTCATGGCCTTTCAGGCCAAGTTCCTGGGTCATCAGGGCCACTATATAGGGCTGTGAGATGGTCTGCCCCTCGCTTATTGGCAGAGGATGATCGCTGTACGCCTGGCTTTTCAAGGCGTCATCAACAAACAGGTGTCTCGGCACCCTGTTCATTGCCTCAAGCACACGCCGGTCGTTGATACCCCTCGGGATGAGTTGGGTTTCAACCATCCTTGCCCGCGCGATGCGGTATGCGTCTGATTCCTGTCTAT
>WFRQ01000443.1 GCA_015486425.1 Deltaproteobacteria bacterium
CGTGAAACCATGTGAGCAGCCAGGGGTAGAGCGTCATGCTGACTGCCCAGAGCAGCGTGCTGCCAAACATCCAGCTTCCAAATGACCAGTTCTGCTTCATGCTGCTTGAGAAGTCTGCAAGGTCAAGCCTGTATGACGCACGGTTCAGCACGAGCCACAAAATGGAAGCAGCGGCACATGCCCCACCTATGATAATGTATGCATTTTGGGCATTTATGCCTTTGAATGACAGGAGGAGCAGCAGGCCGGATATCTGCAGGAACGCCACTGTGATATCCACCATTATGGCGCATTCCATCTTCAATGTGGCAAAGCAAATTCTCCGGATAAATTCCCGGAACATTATGAATGCTATTACAAAAATAAGAATGTGGAATGCAGGCGCAAGACCAATCTCTCTGAAATCTTCAGGAAAAAGCAGCATGCCTGAGGCAAGCAGGAACATTACCAGCGCGGAAAAAAGTATCTGCTGAACCATGGAGTTCCCTGTGTACCGGGCGTGCGCCGTATCCTTCAGACGCTGGCTGTAAACCATGTAGGGGGATGCTATGAGAGACGTCTGTATATCAAGAATGAACATTATGATATTGAAACAGAGTACATAGATACCAAATTCTGCCTTGGTGCATGCCCTGGCGATGATCATGCCTGTGAGGAAGTTGGTGGCACTTGCCACTACCTGATCTGCAAGTGCCAGCAGGCTCCGTTTGCGCGCAGGGCCTGCGCTCAGGAATTTCTGCAGCAGATTTCCCCCCATAAGCCGCATGAAACGGGCTGAAAAACTGCCTGATATGTCCTGTGCTTCAGAGCCGTTATCAGAACAACGGGTCATCTTACCTCCTGCTCAGAGAGGCGGCCATGTGTACAACCCTGGATATGGAGCGTTTTATACCAGGAAAGGCATCAACAGTATAACGCAGTGTTTTTGAGGCAATATCACTCCATGGCTTCATGCCTCTGTGGACCTTGTAATAGAACAGGATAAATTCCTTCTTGATCTGCCATGGTGGAAAGTAGGGCATATAGAGCACAGTGCCTGTTCTCTCAGACAGTATGCGGCCTGCCTTTTCTGTAATAAGATCCTGCTCCATGCAAACCTGGTGCAGGCGGGTGCCGGGATATGGATAGAATATGTTTACAGAGACACCGAATGTGGGTTTGCACTCCCTGGTGACCCTGATGGTTTCCCTGAAATCATCAGGTGTTTCTCCAGGAAGCCCGATCAGAATATTTATTGTATATTTGATGTCAAACTGTCTGGCCATACGGCAGAATTCTATGAGGTCATGGTTATAGTACCTCGGGCGGTTAAGTACCTCTCGGCGTATCCTTTCAGAACCTGACTCAAGACCTATTCTGAAAAAATCCAGATTTGCCTCTTTGAACGCCTTCAGCAGACGTTCATTGTGTTTGATCTGGGCATTCAGAGCAAGGTTAGTGCCGAATCTCAGCGGTTTTTCAAGTGTCCTGTTGAACTCTGCAACCTTTGACAGCAGTTCATATGTGTAGTTAAGGCTGGCTCCAAGGGTTTCTATTTCAAAAAAGACCGTTTCAACATCAGGGTCATGTTCAACAAGCTGCCTTATCTCTTCAATGATGTTATCAGGGGAGCGGAAGCGAACGTACTTGCCCTTTGCAACCCTGGCCAGTGCGTGGTTCGAGCAGTAGGTGCATCTGTTGGGACAGCCGCGGCCGGCAAGGACAGTATAGAGCACATCTTTCTTGTTTGAGATATAGGGTTCCCACATCTCCCTGTCGATAAATGGCAGTGAGTCAAGGTCTTTTCTGAAGGGCCTCTGGTGGTTTTTCTCTATTTCTCCTGTGGAACGGTTTTTTATCCACAGGTTTCCAATTCCTGAGGGTTTCTTCCCTGACTGCAACTGCTCTGAGAGTTCTATTACCGCCTCTTCCCCTTCTCCCACGCATACTGCATCCACAAAGTCGGTTGATATCACGTCCTCAGGGTTAAGTGTGGGGTGTACTCCGCCCATGATAATAAAAGTGCCCGGAGCGGTTTTCCTTATTGCATCTCCTGTTTTTCTTATCAGGGGCATCTGGCTTGACACAGATGTAAGGCATACCAGGTCAGGAGGGAACTCTTTGAAGATATTGGTGAATTTTTCTTCAAGTTTTGTGGTGGGGGTTATAACCACCAGCTTTACACAGTGCCCTGCCTGCTTCAGCACGGTGGCAATGTAGGAAATGCCAAAGGGAATATCTCCGGGGCTGTAGAGTTCTTTCTTAAGGGAGTAAGTAGTAAGTGAATATATGCATAAAACGTTCATCAGGTATCCTTCCCAGTTTCATATCCGAATTATACCGCACACTTATCTGGTATGACTGGGCGATATGTATATGTTCATGAGTTGTTGCATGAGGAATGTCGCTGTTTTTTCAGCTATGACACTGTGGACGGCAGCCGACGGATGAGGATCAAATGGACTTGCCATGTACTCCTTTTTGTCAAACTGGTCAATCAGATTGGAAAGGTCAAGAAAACTGATGTGGTCTTCTGTAAGCCGTTCCTTGAATTTTTCTGTAAATTTGTGGCCAAGTGATGGCAGAAGCAGCACAAATGCCCTGGCATGGTGGGCATCTGCTGCTGTCACAAAATTTTTTACATAATTGTATGACCGTGGATATTCAGCCGCATGTCCCGGATATTCCTCCATCTTCTTTTCGGCTCCTGCGTATCTGTAATAAATATCTCTGATGAGATAGGTGAGATGGATATTCCGGAGGAATTTTTTCAGTAGTGAATCTCTGTCCGCAATGCCCTGTGCTGATGCATGAACAGTATATCCCCATTTGTCCACGGTTCCGGTACGATCAGGATTCAGGTCTTCCGGGATAATTGCCATAATCATTATATCAGGGTCTAAAACTGGCATACGGCATGCAGCAGTTGCCGCCATCTCTTTGACACTGTAGGCAGAAACACCGAAGTTGAAGACCCGTATCTTCATATCCGGATATTTGATACTCAGTATTTTTTGAAGCTGCGCTACATATGTAAGCCCTGTGTCAATCACTCCTTCACCAAAGGTCACCGAGTCTCCGGTTATGGCAATACGCAGTTCCCCTTTTTTCTTTGGAGCATATTCAGCGCATGTTGTATTGGAACGAAGCCCCAGGCTGTCAGTGTCTATGATGGCAAGGCCACGAGCCCGTGCGTTGTGAAGGCATGGTTTATGGACATAGGGAATATCTTTGCATGCAGGGCAGGGTTCATAGATAGGATCGTAGATATATCTGTCTGAATAGCCCCAGATTCTTACAGCTATTTCAAGAAGTATCAGTGACGTTACTGTCAGGTAGACAATATATAAAATGATTTTCCCTGGTTTCATGGAGAATTTTATATGTTGAAACAGAATTTCTCAATTCAGGTTTCTGTTTCACAGCGTGGTAAGGTATTTTAAAAAAATTAATGAAATTTTTTTATATCATTAAATTGTTTGATAATCTCAGTTTTTACCATTTCAATGTTCTGTTTTTGTGCAGGGATTCTCTTAAAACTATCCAGGAGCGCCATAAGAGCAGAAAAGGTGCGTAAAGCAGCGCACGGTACACTTTCATGTCTGCCTTTGCCGATATGATGCCTGTCAGGGTATAGAGCAGAATGCCTGTGGCCGCAGAAGCCCAGATTATGCAGATATGTTCGCATTCGCTGAAACCCGTAACAATTATGTAAAGGGCAAAACCGCCTGTGATAAATAGAAACAGAATAGGAAATGGTGGAAG
>WFRQ01000444.1 GCA_015486425.1 Deltaproteobacteria bacterium
AATAAAACAGCCCCGGTTGAACAGGAATACCAATTCCGCTCTACAGAGGCTGTTACCACAGGAAAAATCCTTTAGGGGGATTCTCCCCCGTATGATTTTGTTTGAAAAAATGTTGTATGAAAAGCGATTTTCCGTTATGGGAATTCATCATAAGAGAGGGGGGAGCAGTTACGTCTTTCATACTATATCGAAGAAGTGGTGGAGCTAAGCGGGATCGAACCGCTGACCTCTTGAATGCCATTCAAGCGCTCTCCCAGCTGAGCTATAGCCCCACGCCGATTTTCTTCAGACAGCCTCGACTAATTACCATAACGCAAATCTGGCGTCAAGCCGCATGCCATACCAAATTTTCAATGCCGGGCCGGAATATTTTCTGCCCGGTTTTTCATTAGTCGCAGCGGACCGACAACAGGATGACAATGAACATTATCTGATAATTTTCCTGATTTTGGGGAGCAGGTCATTCATTTTGAAGGGCTTCTGAACAATGTCAGCCACTCCTGCATCGAATACCCTGCTTACCTGGGAGTCGCCTGCATATCCGGTGGCAATTATGACCTTCAGGTCAGGGTTCATTCTCTTGAGTTCCACAAGACACTGATAACCGCCCATGCCCGGCATGTTTATGTCCAGGATAACCAGGCCGATCTCTGCCTGATGTTCTGTGAATACCTCAAGGGCCTCCTCTCCGCTGGAAGCAGTCAGTACCTGATAGTTATGCAAAGAGAGCATCTCCTGTTCGATTTCAAGAATACCCTCTTCATCATCCACCACGAGAATGGTCTCGGCACGGCCGGTTATATCTTCAATCGCAGCATCAGATGATACCTCTGCTATTTCCTCCTTGCCGGAACAGGCGGGCAGAAATATGGAGAAGCAGGTTCCTTGACCAGGCGTGCTGCTGCAGTAGATGAAGCCCTTGTGCTTTCTCACGATGCCGTAGACAATGGCAAGCCCCAGGCCGGTTCCCTTGCCCTCCTCCTTGGTGGAGAAAAACGGGTCAAATATCCGGCTGAGTGTCTCCTCATCCATGCCCGTGCCGTTGTCAGACACGGTCAGCAGCACGAAAGAGCCAGATTCCAGCCCGGCGTGTTCCCTGCTCATCTCCTGATCTACCAGGACATTCCTTGTCTCAATGTCAAGCTGTCCCCCTTCAGGCATTGCGTCTCTTGCATTCACTGCCAGGTTCATTATCACCTGCTCGAACTGTACCGGATCGGCATTGACGCACTGAAGGTCGCCCTGCAGATGAAGGTTTATTGAAATCATCCTGGGGATAGTGCGTTCAAGAAGTCTGCAGACACTGACGATATGCTCGTTCACATCCATTGGCACAGGCCTGCACTCCACCTTTCTGCTGTAGAGAAGGAGCTGACGCGTAATGTTGGCCGCACGCTCCGTAGCCTTTTTTATGTTTTCAAGGTATCTTTGTGAGTCTGGCTCGGAGACCCTGCGTGTCTCCAGTATCTGAATATATCCACTGATGATCTGAAGCACATTGTTGATGTCATGAGCAATGCCTCCTGCAAGCGTGCCAACTGCCTCCATCTTTTGAGCCTGCAGAAGCTCTGCCTCAAGTCTCTGTTTTTCTGTAATATCCCGGACAAAGTGAAGCAGGGCCTTTTTGCCGTGCCATTCCACAGGCACAATTGTAATCATTACAGTTAATATTTTATGATCCAGTCTTTTGATTTTTATGGCATCAAGGGTGATGTTTCTGTTATTGCCGGCTACTTCAAGGTAGGCGTCAAGTACAGACTGCCTGTCTTCCGGGAGCACAAAATCAAGGAAGTTGAAACAGTTGAGTTCTCTGAGTTCATGACCGAGAAGCTGGGCCGTGTTGGGGTTGGGAAATGCAATTACATCTTCTTCAAGTACAAAGATGGCCTCGTCTGCATTGTTTACCAGGGTGGCGTAGTTGGCCTCGGATTCAGCCACACGGCTCTCAAGCAGTGAGGCATACTGATGAAGTTTTGCTCCGGTCCTGTCCAGCTCGCGTCTGTAACTGTATTCCCTGACACGGACCTTGAAGTTTGAATGGGCTGCCACCAGTATGACCACGGCAGTGGATATCATGAAGACGTTGTGCATCATGAACAGCCTGCAATCTTCACAACCGCCGAATATGAATATGGCGGCCACGTACATCAGATAGAGGCCTGCCACGTGCATGGCAAGACGCCAGGCCTCAAGGGGGATGATGGTGCAGAACCCCACGAACATAAGGTTAAGCCCGGCATAGTATTGACTTTCATACCCCTCAGAGACAGTTATCATCCATATAATGCAGGCACCTGCCAGATAATAACCCACAAGACCCGCATACATTATCCACGTGCCTGTCTTCCTGGTATGGTCAACTGATAGAATGAACAGGCAGTATACCGATACGGCCATGCGGCTTATAAAAAATTCTTTCCAGAGTGCCGGATAGTAGAAATAATCAAGCACAGAGAAAAGAGGCATGAATATGGCGCCAAGCAGCGTAAACAGCCGAAAGCGCTGCCTCAGCAGGATTGCCTGGTCCTGCCAGAATTTTTCTGCCATGTAGTCCTGGCTCACTTCTGTGCCTTTTCCCTGCGGGCTACAGCAAAAATCGTAATACCCTCTTCTTCAGTAAAAAGCTCCACCTTGTCGCCAAATCTGCTGGCGGCAAAGAGTTGTTTCATATCATCTTCGTTTCTGTAGATAAGTTTCCACTGCAGGAGCTGATCCACCCATGCCTTGTGGGGATATCTTGAGGCGAAATTGCATATTATGGCTACTCCTCCTGGGGTGAGGAATTCATATATCCGGTTAAGCAGGGCTATGAACAGTCGCTGGTCAAGATAATCTGTGAGTCCTGCCGAGTAGATTATATCCTGTTTGCCAAATTCATGTCGTACCCTGCCAAGAGACCATTTTACCACATTATCCTTCACCAGCCTGATGGTTGCCTTGTGAGGGAAAACATTAACCTCCCTGTTTGTAAATTCCAGGGCATCCTGGTCCGCATCGAGACATATTGCCTCTACTTTTGAGGTGTCAGGGCATTTTTTCAGAAAATCAAAAAGCTCTCTGTTGGAGCCGCAGGCCAGATTCATTATATGTACATTTCTGCCCTGCTCTATAAACGGCATGGAATATTCTTCCAGCATACGGGCCAGCATCTTTCTTCTGCCACGCACTGCCTTGGCAGGAGGACACTGCATGCAGTGCGCATCGACCATGACGCCGAGATTACCATCTCCATCAGGCGAATCCTGATATATCTGCTCCATCATCAGAAAGTCACCTGCATAACCCTTGGGTTTGAAGTATGTACGCTGAGCGAACCGGCTTCGCATGAAATAAGGAAATATCTCTTTGAAAATATAGCCCATGAGATACTCCTTCAACCGTCCATCCTCCAGGGTGCGGTCAAGCTTTTCCAGTTTGTCATTAAATTTTTCAATTACTTCATCACATTTTTCATAATACTCCCTGGGAATGTTGTCCTGCGGCAGCAACTGGACAGCATTTGCCAGGTCATACATGCTGGCCTTGAATTCCTCCACCTCTCCATGCACCTCCTTCCAGACTTCCATGTCATAAAGATTGTCCGGTACAGGGGCAACTACATTGTAAAACTGTCGCCTGCCTGTTGAAAGAGAGGCTGCATATGCCTTGAGCGGTTCCCTGTCTTCAAGAACCCTGCGGAACTTGCGACATACTGATTGTGCTGTATGCATCAGAAAATTTGCATAAAGATCAGGGTCGTCCTCACGCATGCGCCTGACATTATCCTGCCCCCAGATACGAATTGTGGTTTTTTTTGCAGCCCGTATGTCCCGCACCCTGCTTACACCGTCAAAGAAACCTATTTCACCAAAAAATTCTCCTTCACCTATCAGTGCCACTATGACCCGTGTTCCATGATTTGTGGAGCTTACCTCCACTACCCCCTGATCCACAAAGTACAGAGCGGAACCTTCATCGCCACTGACAAGCACTTTTTCTCCCGGATAGTATTCATACATAGACGAGTATGGTTTAATACTGTTGATAAACTCCCTGTTTTCAGTCTCATCACTACTTTCAGCCTGCATCGGTGGAGTGACATTAAACATGTTTTTTCCCTTTCTCTCATGTTTTTTCTGCTTTTTCTTGTCATACATGGTTTATTCAGCCGTACGCTTCAAAAGAGTGTGCAGGAAACCTGCACGCAGATAATTTATTTTTTACCGCAACCCTTAAACTTTTCGGAAATTTAACAACTTCTCATAAACACCCTGGCATATAATTCACCATAGAAAATTTTCAGAGTTCACTTCTGCCGTGCCATAACCGTTTCCTGGAAAACGCACTACGCTCAATTTACTGTGAAAATAGCTCAAAGCTGAAAGCTCAAGGCTCAAAGCAAAAGAAGTCCATGTTTGCTTTCAGCTTCCAACTTTGAGCTTTGAGCTAACTTTCATGGTCAAGGGGGTGACAAACCCCATGTCATGAAAGTTTAGGAACAGAACACTCCC
>WFRQ01000445.1 GCA_015486425.1 Deltaproteobacteria bacterium
GCTGATGAATACGGGCCAGGCGAAGACAGGATAGCTGAAGCCCCTGCTGAGGAGACTGCCCAGAGGGAAGAGGAGCCTGAAGAGCTTTCCGAAGAGATGCTTGAGCGTCTTGAAAAGGCGCGCGTCTTTACCACTCAGATACTTGATAAGGCTGGCCTTGATGCCATTGTGCAGGTGAATACAGATGCTTCCAGCCCCTGTCTTGAGATATCAGGCGATGATATATCCCTTGTCATCGGGAAAGATGGCCATACGCTTGATGCCATAGAGTATATTGTCAATCTGAATCTCAAACGTTCCGAGGAGAGGGGAGGCAAACGTATATCTGTGGATGCCCAGGGATACAGGGCTAAGCGGGAGGACGGGCTCAGGCGCACTGCTGAAAAGCTTGCCATGAAGGCCAGGAAAACCCGTCGCTCTGTGGCAATGGCTCCCATGAATTCCAGGGAAAGGCGCATTGTTCACATGGCAGTAAAGGGCATAAACGGGGTTAGAACTCACAGCACCGGAGATGGGCGGCTTCGGAAGGTCATTATTACCCCCATAAAAAAGGGTGATGGAGGCCGCAGACAGCAGGGCAGGCGTTACAATCGCCGGGGGTAAGCCCTGGGGAGTAGTCGGTTTTTCTTTTGCAAACGTCCGTCCTGTCTGAACCGTGAGCCTTCTTCGTGAAAATGATACCATTGCTGCCATAGCAACTCCTGCAGGTCCTGGCGGCATAGGCATAGTACGGATAAGCGGGGATATGGCCCCTGAGATGTTTCATGGGCTTTTCCGTCCGTCATCCCGTATTATGGACAGGCACCCGCAGAGTCACAGGCTGTATCACGGGTGGTTTATTGACCCTGAAACCGGCGAGGCAGTTGACGAGGTCCTTGCTGTGCTTATGCGTGCGCCTGCCAGCTACACCCGGGAGCATGTGCTTGAAATTCAGTGTCACAGCGGCCCTGCCATACTTTCCCGAATACTTGAGGCATGTCTTTACTCAGGCGCAAGACTTGCTGACCCCGGTGAGTTCACACGCAGGGCATTTCTGAACGGTCGTATTGATCTTGTCCAGGCAGAGGCCGTGGCAGAGATCACCTCTGCCAAATCGCATTCAGCAGGCCGACTTGCGCTTTCCCAGCTCCAGGGACGTCTTTCAGAAAGAGTGGATGAGATTCGTCACGCTCTCAAGGACTGTCTTGCCTCGCTTGAGGTGGCCATTGATTATCCTGATGAGGATGTGGATATCCTTGATGAGTATGGCACGGCGCAGAGGCTTTCCAACCATGTAATCAAGCCCATTGAGGCAATGATTTCCGAGTTTGAGAGGACCAGAATTTTCAGGCAGGGTGCCGGTGTTCTCATCGCAGGTCGTCCCAATGTGGGGAAATCAAGCCTTCTTAACGCACTGCTCTGTGAGGACCGGGCCATTGTGTCAGCCATCCCGGGCACTACCCGCGATCCTGTTGAGGCAGAGCTTCATATAAACGGCATAGCAGTAAAGTTTACAGATACTGCCGGTATCAGGCCGGATCCTGATCCTGTTGAGGCAATAGGCATAGGCAAGGTCAGGGAAATGTTTGCAGCATCGGACCTGGTGCTATGGCTCCTTGAGGCAGGAGTGCCTGTATCTGATCATGACCTTGAGGCAGCAAGCCTGATTGCCCGGAGCGATAGATTCCATCAAACCCTTATAGTGTTCAGTAAGTGTGACATGCAGGCAGGTTCCTGCGGCCCAGATGATGAGATAACGCAGCGTAACCTGCGGGTTATAAGGGAAAAATTTCCGGAAGCAGATGTCAGTTCGTATGTCTGCATATCTTCCGTGACAGGCCAGGGGCTGCCGGAGCTTGAAAAGGCTGTGGCAGACAGAATTATGCAGGCCGCAGGGAGCGAACTTCCTGATACTGCCATTAACACAAGGCACAGGGCAGTGCTTTCAAAGGTTCTTGATACTGCAAGACGTGCTCTTCAGAGTGTTACCTCGGAAATGAGTCCTGAAATTTCCGCCATGGAACTCAGAGAGGCGTTGACTGATCTCAGTGAGGTGACAGGTGAGGGCGTAACGGAGGAGGTCCTGAATCACCTGTTCTCAAGTTTCTGTCTTGGAAAATAGGCAGGGTTTTACCTGCAAAAAAGGCGTTCAGGCATGCGCTACGGGCCTTCCGGTTTCTTGTGTACCATGACTGCTCATTGACACTCTTAACGTGGTCTGGTATCCAGTGTCAATTAAACGTGCCGGAGTGGTGGAACTGGTAGACGCGCTGGACTCAAAATCCAGTGGCTCTTGCAGCCGTGCGAGTTCGATTCTCGCCTCCGGCACCAATTACCCATGCGGTTCTGCTCTGAGCGGTGACCGATAATGCTAAGTCTTATGATCTGTTGTATTGGGGATGATCAGCATCTGTTCTTTTCCCCCAACTCACCTCGCTCAAATAGAATGTCAGGCCGTTTATGTATAGAATGCCGGACAGAACTCCTGCTATAGCTGCTGTGTAACTGCTCGCCCCCTCAAGGATGAATTCCCATAAAGGAAAGTTGCTTTTCACACAACATTTTTTTTCGTGCCACGTATCTGCTCAGGGGGTGCTGCAGATGCAAGGCGGAGGGGGCGAAGTCGTACTTCCCGTACTTCGAGCCCCGGACAACGCAGCAGATGCGGTACCCCCTGAGCAGATA